>NZ_JBSGDA010000015.1:0-177434 GCF_053602135.1 Nocardia sp. NPDC004573 | reverse complement strand
AGAGCCTCGAAGAACCTCGCCCTCAACTCCTCAGAAACCACGATCCCCACAACTCCCTGAAATCCAGGGTGTTGCGGGGATCGCTAGAACCCGCCTACTTGGGTTCGCGGCCCCTTTTCGTCGCTGCCTACAACCGCGCCTTAACGGCCGCCGATATGCGCGAGCCGTCGGCCTTGCCCGCGGCGAGTCCGGTGGCGATCTTCATCACCTGCCCCATCTGGCGCATCCCGGGACGCTCCCCGATCTCCTCGGCGACCTGCGCGATGGCGGTGTCGGCGAGATCGGCGACCTCCAGGTCGGTCAGCTGGGTCGGCAGGTACTCCTCGATGACGCGCGCCTCGGCGTGCTCGTTCGCCGCCAGTTCGCCGCGCCCGGCCTGCGTGTAGACCTCGGCGGATTCGTTGCGCTTCTTCGCTTCCTTCTGCAATACGGAGACGACCTCGGCGTCGGTGAGCTCACGGGCCTCCGAACCGGCGACCTCCGCGGTCTGGATCGCCGACAGCAGCATCCGCACTGTGGAAAGGCGCAGCGTGTCCTTGGCTTTCATCGCGGCGGTGAGATCCGCGCGCAGCTGCGATTTGAGTTCCGACATGCCGCTCACGGTAGCCGCTGCGGCGCGGCGGTCCCACTACATTTGCCGCGCGGCCCGATTTCCCGCCGGAAAAACGGGTGCTTGTGCGGAAACACACTCGGCGCTCCTGCGCGAGGTCACCTATGCTGGGCAAATGCCCGTGATCTCGACCTCTGCTGTACGCACGACCGCGCTGGGAGCCGCCGGGGCCGCGGTGGCCGGAATCGGCTACGCCTCGCTGGTCGAACGCAACGCCTTCGTCCTACGGGAGGCGACCATGCCCGTGCTGGCGCCGGGGTCGTCATCGCTGCGGTTGCTCCATCTCAGCGACCTGCACATGATGCCGGGACAGAAGCTCAAGCAACAGTGGCTGCGGGAACTGGACCGGCTGGAGCCCGACCTGGTGGTCAACACCGGTGACAACCTGTCGCACCAGAAGTCGGTGCCCGCGGTGGTCCAGGCCCTCGGCGGATTGCTCTCCCGCCCGGGCCTTTTCGTTTTCGGCAGCAACGACTACTTCGCGCCGGTGGCGAAGAACCCGCTGAAGTACTTCAAGAAGGACCACCGCCGCACCTTCGGCGCTCCGCTGCCGTGGAAGGACCTGCGCGCGGCCTTCACCGAGCGCGGCTGGCTCGACCTGACGCACGTGCGGCGCGACCTCGAGGTCTCCGGGATCCGCATCGCCACCGCCGGTGTCGACGATCCGCACCTGCAACGCGACCGCTACGACACGGTCGCAGGCGCCCCGAACCCGCTGGCCGATCTGCGGCTCGGCCTCACCCATTCGCCCGAGCCCCGAGTGCTGGACCGTTTCGCCGATGACGGGTACGACTTGGTGCTCGCCGGGCATACCCACGGCGGCCAGTTGTGCCTGCCCGGCTACGGCGCCCTGGTCACCAACTGTGGGATCGACCGGTCCCGGGTGAAGGGTCCGTCGAAGTGGGGCGAGCACACCCGGTTGCACGTCTCCGCGGGGGTCGGCACCTCTCCGTGGGCGCCGTACCGATTCTGCTGCCGTCCGGAGGCGACGTTGTTGACGCTGGTCGCCGCGCCGCCGAAGCGGCCGGGAGCCGACACGGGCCACGGAGTGTCGGCATCGGAGGCCATCGCCCGCTAAGGTCCCCTGCCGAGACGTGTGTCAGGTAGGGGACAACTGTGAGTGGATTCGACGACCGGCGCGACGACCCGACGATTCTGGGACGGCCCGCCGGGCCGCCGGTTCCTCGGCACCAGCCCACCCCCGCCCCGGGTTCCGCCTTTCCCCCGGCAAGAGACGACGTCGCCCCTCGCCCGCCGGACGACGGAGCGCATCCGCGGCAATCCGGCGCGCCGCAGGAGGAGCCCGGCGAGTACGGCCAACCAGCCCAGCCCGGCGTCACGCCGTGGCAGCGCGGCGGCCGAGAACAATTTCCGGGTAATCCGGAACAGTGGCAACCCAACTCGCAAGAGCACGCGCCCGCGTCCCCGTGGCAACCGGGAGCCGCGCCGACCGGCGGTGGCAGTCCGCCGCACCCGTGGCCATCCGACCCCGCCACTCGATGGCAGCCGGATCAAGAGCCCGCGCCCACACTCCAGTGGCAACCCGCCTGGCCGGGCGATCCCGCCTTGTCATGGGCGCCGGACGCACCCGCGCAGGCCGATCCGACCCTGCTCGCCCAGTCGCCGGGTGACCCGCAGTCAGGAGGGCAGGACCGAAACGACCCGACGATCCTGCCTCGAACCGCCGGACAACGGCCGCCGCAGACCGACCCGGATCCCGCCCACGGGCGCAACGATCCGACCATGCTCGGGCAACCGCTCGGCGCGCTCGACCAGTCCGGCCCTGCCCGCAACCGAAGGCTGACCGCCGTGCCCGACCTTGCCGACTCGACGCCGACCCAACTCGGCTATCCGGTCGATCGGGTGGGGCACCCGGCGCAAGGTGGGCAGTGGCAACCCGCGGGCGGCCCCGGACCATACGGCCCAGCGCCCGATGGTCGACCCGGCTACGGTCCGCAAGGCGGCTTCGGGGGACCGCCACCGAACCATCCGAACGCCCGCGACCGGGGACAACTCGTCCTGACGGTCGGCTTGGCGGTGCTGCTGGTGGGCGGTCTGGTAGCCGGGGCAGTGGCCTTGACGAGGACCGACAAGGATGAAGCCGCTCGGGACGCGACACCGTCGATGGTGAACGCGCTCACCACCACCACTGCGCCTGCGCCCACCCGGACCACCACCACATCCGCCCCCACGACAACCGCCCGGGGTTCCGGCGACAAGAACCCGGTCATCCCCGGGTTCCAAGTCGTCAGAGCGCCCGACAGCGGCGCGGCCTACGACGTGCCCGCCGACTGGACGATCGCGCCGCAAGGCACCATCGGCGGATTCGGCGAGCCACCGAACGCCGTCGCCGGCAAAGGCTTGGCCAGCGAGGGCAAGGGCTACTGCCCCGGCTCGACCCGGACCGTCGCTTTCCTCACCGGCTCGAATACTTCCGATCCGGGAAAGGCGGCGACCGAACTCGGCACGAGGACCGCCACGCTCGCCTACAAGGCGACGCCCGGCGGCACGCCCGGATTGCCCATGCCGCTGGCGTCGCTCGACGGTTCCCAGCACGGCATGTTCGTGGAGACCAAAGGCACCGTCGCCGACGCCAAGCCCGGCTGCGCGAAGACGTACTCCGTCTACACCGCCGCGTTCCCCAACGAAGAGGGGAACTTCGTCATGGTGATCGCCGCCGACACGGGCGTCCCGCACGCCCTCGACGCCGAGACCGCCAAGCGCATCTTCACCAGCATTCGCCCCTCCGCAGGCTGACTGACCTGCCGGTTTAACGTCTCGCGCCACCCTGTTGTAAGCTACTCCAGGTTCGCTTCACGGGGTGTGGCGCAGCTTGGTAGCGCGCTTCGTTCGGGACGAAGAGGTCGCAGGTTCAAATCCTGTCACCCCGACTCGTGGTTGAGACGACGGTAAGGCCCCTGACCGGTGCATGGTCAGGGGCCTTTCCCGTTGCCGAGTCAGCCACAGTGATGCCGACGAGTAGCGACAAGGTAGCAACCGGAAGCAGGCGCGAATCCGCGCGGCGGTGGCAGCCGAACCGCCCCCGGTTGCGCCGAACGCCGGTTAGCCTCGGAACAAGATCGACCGAATCCGAAGGGCGACACCGGTATGCGCGGACCCACTTCCCCATCCACGACAAACGAGGGTCTGCTCGCAGGCAAGACCGCGGTGATCACCGGAGCCAGCCGTGGCATCGGCTTGGCGATCGCGATCAGGTTCGCGGCGGAGGGCGCGAACGTCGCCATGATCGCCCGCACCCAGGAGCCGCATCCCAAACTGCCCGGCACCATCCACACCGCCGCCGCCCGCGCCGAAGCCACAGGCGGAGCCGTGCTGCCGCTGGTGGCCGACGTCCGCGACGACAAGGCGCTGGCCGACGCCGTCGAGCGGATCGTCGAGCGTTTCGGGGGCATCGACATCCTGGTCAACAACGCCGGATCGGTCGATCTCACCGGTGCGGAGCGGATCGGCATGCAGCGCTACGACCACATGCAAGCCGTCAACCTCCGCGCCCCGTTCCTGCTCTCCAAACTGGCGCTCCCGTACCTGCGCGACTCGGCCCGGGCCGGGCGCGACCCGCATATCCTCACGCTCTCCCCACCCCTCAACATGAACCCCGAGCACGTCGGCAACGGTGTCGCCTACACCGTCTCCAAATACGGCGTCAGCATCGCCACGGTCGGTCTGGCGCACGAATTCCGGGCCTACGGCATCGCCGTGAACTCGCTGTGGCCGCGGACGAAAATCGACACCGCCGCGGTCCGAAACCTGCTCGGCGGTGCGGAAGCCGTCGCCGCATCCCGCACCGCCGACATCTGCGCCGACGCCGCCCTGCGCGTGGTGACCAGCCCCGCCGTGACCAACACCGGCCGGCTGCTGCTCGACGAAGAGGTTCTCGCCGCAAACGGAATCACCGATCTGGACCGATATCGCGTCGCCCCGGGCGATGGCGCGCTGGCCCCCGACCTTTTCATCGATGCGTAGCGAAACGCTCGCCGTCGCGCGAATCAGCGGCTTACAGCGCCTTTCACGCACCAGGCCGATCCTCGTGCGTAGTCCTGTTGCCCGCTGCTGTGCGGCGATCGTGATCGTCACCAGAACGACTCGAGAGACCGCTGTTACGCGCACGCGCGACCGGACTCGGCCATTCGTTCCGCGCTGCCGGTCCCGCGGCCGCTGCGAACGCTCGCCATCGCCGGTGCACTCGACACGGTGCGGACCGGCGGTCCTTCGTAGGTTGGTCCGGCCGGATGCGGGAATATCATCGCTAGAACCTTATTTCCGCAATCGACGAAAGGTCCGCAGATGAGCAAGCCCGTCGATAGCGCGCCCGCGGACAAACCGCTGTCCGGGAAGACCGCGCTGGTCACGGCGGCCTACACCGGGATCGGCAGGTCGATCGCGAAAACGCTTGGCGCGCAGGGTGCACGGGTCGTGGTGCACCATCCGCACTTCCCCGAGCCCGCCGCCGACGTGGTGAAGGAGATCACCGAGGCCGGCGGCACCGCGCTGGCGCTCGCGGCCGATATCGCCGATCGCGGCGAGTACGAGGAGCTGGTGCAGGCACTACTGGAGGAATGCGGCGGGTGGCATCTGCTGGTCAACACCGCGGCGGTGCCGGAGTCCGAGCCGTTCCCCAAGCTCAGCTCCGAGGCGTTCGACAGCGCGTTCGCGGCGACGGTGAAGGGCGTCTTCCACGGCCTGCAGCTGGCTTTGCAGCACTTGGCCGACGAAGGCCGGATCATCTCCGTGTGCGACCCCGCCGACCCGGGCAGCGCGGTGCACGACGCGACGCGCGGCGCGGTCGAGCAGCTCGGCCAGGCCGTGGCGCCGGACTTCGTAGCGCGGCGGATCACCGTCAACACGGTCAGCTATGGCGTCGGCACGACGGACAACGCGGAACTCGAGACCGCCCTCGCCGCGCTGCAGCCGACCGAGCCGAGCGCGGTGGTCGCCTATCTGGCCGGCGCCGCGGCGAGCACGGTCAACGCACAGGTCATCCGGCTCAACGGCACAAGCGGCCGCTGACGGCGCGATTCCCGACCGGCGCGCCCGCCCGGCGGCGAGCGCGCCGCCGGGCGATCACGCGACGACCGTGCCGCCGTAGGAAGTGAATCCCCGGCCCAGCGCCTGACAGGTGAAGCTGCCGTGGAAGCCGACCTGGCACGAGGCGCCCGCGTGCTCGATGATCGGACCCCACTGTCCCGAACCGGTCTTCACGTCGTAGATGCTGGGATTGCCGCCCGGCAGGGTGTAGGGCGTGCCCGGGTGGAAGGTGGGATGCGCGGGCAGCCAGGGCTGGTCGATCGCGATCTCGTCGACCGGCACCGGTACCGGGACGTAGGTCTCGCCGATGTAGTAGCTCAAACGCAGTGGAGCGGCGAAATCACATCCGAGCGAGCCGTCGGCGAAGATCGCGCAGTTCATGCTGCCCACCGAGAAGTGGACCGTGCCCGGGTCGGCCTGAGCGGTACCGGCCGCGAGAATCGGCGCCACCGCTACGGCGGCGAGTGATCCGGCGAACTTCGTGCTGCGCTTCATACCGTCTCCTTGTTGCTTCGCTGATGGACAACCGACTCGATGAGTCTGTCGATCCGGCGCGGGATTCCGTTTCGCCTCCCTTGCCGGACCGGTCGGCGGGGCACAGCGCCGCGACCGGCGCGGTGAGCAGACGCTAACGCGGCGATAACTTACGGACACTCCATCGAAATGGGAGGTCAATAGCGTATACAGGCATGTCGACACGGATAGCGACCCTGGCGGACGCGGCGGGCAAACCGCTGCGCGACGTGGTGTACGCGGCGCTGCGCAGCGAGCTCATGAACGGAGACATCAAATTCGGCGAACGGCTGACCGAACCGAAACTCTCCGCGCGCTTCGGCATCTCGCGCACGCCGATCCGCGAAGCGCTGACCGTCCTGTGCTCGGACGGACTGTTGCAACGTGAAGAATACGGCTTCAGTCCGGTACGGCCGAGCATCCCGCTGATCCGTGACCTGTACGAGCTGCGAATCACGCTGGAGCTGGGCGGTTTACAGCGCGCGATGACCAATCCCGCGGTAACCCACGATCGGGAACTCCTCGAATCCGAGCGCGCCGCCTGGCTGGAGCTGCGCGCCGACCCGCCGGAACAGGAACCCGGTTTCGTGGTGCGCGACGAGGAATTCCACGTCACTCTGCTCACCGCGGCGGGCAACACGGAGATGGTGCGGGCACTGAAGGCGGTCAATTCCCGCATCCGCCACGTACGGATGTACGACTTCATGGTCAACAACCGGATCGAGACCACCATCGCCGAGCATCTCGGAATCCTGGACGCCGTACTGGCCGACGACCTGGCGCTCGCGTATCGGCTGCTGCACACGCACATCGGTGAATCACTGGACGTGGTGCTCGAACGAGTCACCCGAGCGATCGCGGCGATGTCGCTGGCAACGGATTAGCAGGGAGCGGTTGTGAGTCTGGAATTCGATACGGTGCTCGTCGCCAATCGTGGCGAGATCGCCTGCCGCATCCTGCGGACGGCCCGGGCGCTGGGGCTGAAGACGGTCGCCGTGTACTCCGACGCCGATGTGAGCGCGGCGCACGTCGAGATGGCGGACGTCGCCGTGCGGCTGGGACCGGGCCCGGCGGCGGAGTCGTATCTGCGGGCCGAGGTGGTGGTCGAGGCGGCACTGACCGCCGGAGCCGGAGCGATTCATCCCGGCTACGGCTTTCTCTCGGAGAACGCCGATTTCGCCGGCGCGGTCGAGAACGCGGGCATCGCGTTCGTCGGACCGACCCCCGAGCAGTTGCGCGTCTTCGGGGACAAGCACACCGCACGCACGGCGGCGCGCGCGGTCGGCGTACCGCTCATTCCGGGCAGCGGCCTGCTCGAATCGGCCGATCACGCGGTGGCGGAGGCCGAGCGGATCGGCTTTCCCGTGATGCTGAAGGCGGTCGGCGGCGGTGGCGGCATCGGCATGCAGGCCTGCTTCGGCCCGGACAAGGTGCGCGCGGCCTACGAGCGGGTGCAGCGCATCGCGGCCGCGAACTTCGGTTCGGCGGGCGTCTTCCTGGAACGTTTCGTCGCACGCGCCAGGCACATCGAGGTGCAACTGTTCGGCGACGGCCATGGCCGCGTGGTCAGCCTCGGCACCAGGGACTGTTCGCTGCAACGCCGCAACCAGAAGGTGATCGAGGAAGCGCCCGCGCCGGGGCTCGCCGCGGAGCTGTCACAGCGCCTGCTCGCCGCGTCCCGGGAACTCGCCCGCTCGGTCGGATACCGCTCGGCCGGGACGGTGGAGTTCGTCTACGACGCCGACAGCGGCGCCGCGTCGTTCCTGGAGATGAACACCCGTCTGCAGGTGGAGCATCCGGTCACCGAGGCGGTCACCGGCGTCGACCTGGTGGAATGGATGCTGCGCCTCGCCGGCGGCGACACCTCGATGGTCGACGAACAGCCCGAGAGCGGCCCGCCGATCACCGGTCACGCGGTGGAGGCGCGTGTCTACGCGGAAGATCCCGGCCACGACTACCGCCCGAGCGCGGGCCTGATCACGGCCGCGCACTTCCCCGACGACGTCCGGGTGGACACGTGGGTCGCCACCGGTTCGGAGGTCAGTCCGTACTACGACCCGCTGCTGGCCAAGGTGATCAGCACCGGCGAGAACCGAGCGGACGCCTTCGCCGGGCTGCGCACCGCACTCGCCGGGACCCGGATCTACGGCGTCCAGACGAATCTGCCGCAAGTGCGCCGAGTCGCGGCCGACAGCCGGGTGCTGCGTACCGAGCACACCACCACCACGCTGGCCGAGATCCGCCCGGTCGGCCGCCGCATCGACGTGCTGCGCGGCGGCACCATGACGACCGTGCAGGACTACCCCGGCCGAATCGGTCTGTGGGAGGTCGGCATTCCCCCGTCCGGCCCGATGGACGACCTCTCCTTCACCCTCGCCAACACCGCGGTGGGCAACCCGGCCGGCGTCCCCGCGCTCGAATGCACCTTGCAGGGCCCGCAATTGCGCTTCTCCGACACCACCGTCGTGTGTGTGACCGGTGCGCCTGCGCCGGTGACGGTGGACGGCCGCCCGGTGGCGATGTGGGAGCCGGTCATCGTGGCCGCGGGCGCGGTGCTGGACATCGGCGCACCCGCCGACACCGGCCTGCGCACCTATCTGGCGGTGCGCGGCGGTATCGATGCGCCGCTCTACCACGGCAGCGCGGCCACCTTCACCCTCGGCGGATTCGGCGGTGTGACCGGAAAGGCGGTGGCGACCGGCGACGTGCTCGGCATCGCTTCGGTGGACACCGGCGCACTCGGCGCACCCGCCGCGGTGCCGCCGGGAGACCGGCCCGCCTTCACCCATGACTGGCAGCTCGCGGTCGGCGTCGGTCCGCAGACCGCGCCCGCGTACTTCACCGACGCCGACATGACCCAGTTCTGCACGCACCCGTGGCGGGTCGGCAGCCACGCCAACCGCACCGGCATCCGGCTGGAGGGACCGAAACCGGCCTGGTCGCGCACCGACGGCGGCGAGGCCGGGCTGCACCCGTCCAACCTGCACGACAACCCCTACAGCGTGGGCGCGTTGAACGTCTCCGGTGACACGCCCATCCTGCTCGGGCCCGACGGCCCCAGCCTCGGCGGCTTCGCCTGCCCGCTCACCGTGGTGTCCGCGCATCGCTGGCGGATGGGCCAGTTGCGTCCCGGCGACACGGTGCGGTTCGTGCCCGTCGACGACGACAAGGCGGCCGCGCTGCGCGCGTCCAACGGCAGCCGCGTGCCGGATCTGCCCACCGGTTCTCCCGCCGCGCTGCGGGATCGCGGTGTCCTCGGCGGCATCGAGGCGTCACCGGACCGTCCGCAGGTGCGATATCTGCGCGGCGGCGACGACAACGTCCTCGTCGAGTACGGCGAGATGGTGCTGGATCTCGGGCTCCGCATGCGGGTGCACGCGCTGTCCGAAGTCCTCGCGAGCGTCCGGCTGCCCGGCATCCTCGACGTCACCCCTGGCGTCCGCTCCCTGCACATCCACTTCGACCCCGAAGTGCTGCCGCACTATCGGTTGCTCGGCACGTTGGCCGAACTCGAAGCCGAGTTGCCCGCCACGACCGATCTGGTGGTGCCGAGCCGCACCATCCGGCTGCCGCTGTCGTTCGACGACCCGTCCATCGCCGAAGCGATCGACCGTTACCGCAGCGGTGTGCGCGACACCGCGCCGTGGCTGCCGTCGAACACCGAGTTCATCCGCCGCATCAACGGGCTCGGCAGCGTCGACGACGTACGCGCCACCGTCTTCGACGCCGAGTATCTGGTACTCGGGCTCGGTGACGTGTATCTCGGTGCGCCGCTGGCGGTTCCGCTCGATCCGCGGCACCGCCTGGTCACCACCAAATACAACCCGGCGCGTACCTGGACCCCGTCGGATGCCGTCGGCATCGGCGGCAAGTACCTGTGCGTCTACGGGATGGCCTCACCGGGCGGTTATCAGCTGATCGGCCGCACGGTGCCGATCTGGTCCAGCTATCGGCAGTCCGCGCCGTTCGAGGCGGGCACGCCCTGGCTGTTCCGGTTCTTCGATCGCATCGTCTGGGAACCGGTCGGCGCGCAGCAGTTGCTCGAATACCGCGCCGCGGCCGCTGCGGGCAGGTTCGACGCCGAGGTGAGCGAGGGCAGTTTCGCGCTCGCCGACCATTTGCGGTTGCTGCGCACCGAGGCCGGTGCGATCGCCGAGTTCGAGGCCAGGCAGGCCGCCGCGTTCGAGGCGGAGAAGGACGCGTGGCGGGCGGCGGGCGAGTTCGAACGCGGCGCCGTCGCGCCCGTCGCCGCACCGATCCACGACCCGCTGGCGGGGCTGCCCGCCGACGCGACCGTCGTCACCGCACCGATGATCGGCAATGTGTGGCGGGTGGAAGTCGAAGCCGGTCAGCGGGTCGCGGCGGGTGCGGCGGTGGCCGTCCTGGAGGCGATGAAACTCGAATTACCTGTGCACAGCCCGGCCGCGGGCACCGTGCTCGAGGTCCTGACCACGTCCGGCGCCAAGGTGGAGCCGGGAACGCCCCTAGTAGTGATCGGAGCCGACTGAATGCCCCCAGGCGTCCTAGGCAACATCGCAGCCGACCCCGTCGCACGCGTCGCGGCCGCCTATCGGCGAATCGCCGAAGTCGATCGGCCGGAGGTGTGGATCACCCTGCGACCCGAGTCCGAGGTCGCCGCCGAGGCGGCCACGCTCGCACGGCGGCTCGCCGCCGGAGAGACCCTGCCGCTGGCCGGAGTGCTGGTGGCGGTGAAGGACAACATCGATGTGGCGGGCCTGCCGACCACTGCGGCCTGCCCGGAGTTCGCTTATCAGCCGGAAGCGACCGCGGCGGCGATCGAGCGATTGGTCGCGGCGGGCGCGCTGGTGCTGGGCAAGACGAACTTGGACCAGTTCGCCACCGGGCTGGTCGGGACACGCACCCCGTATGGCGCGGTGCGCAACGCCCTCGATCCGGAGTTGGTGTCGGGCGGGTCGAGTTCCGGTTCCGCCGTGGCGGTGGCCCTCGGCATCGCGGACATCGGGATCGGCACCGACACAGCGGGTTCCGGGCGCGTGCCCGCGGCATTGCACGGGATCGTCGGACTCAAGGCCACCTTGGGCGTGATCCCGGCGCACGGAACCGTGCCCGCGTGCGCGGATTACGACGCCGTGACGGTCTTCGCCGCCGACCTCGATTCGGCGGTCTCCGCGGCCGCGGTGATGGCGGGCCCCGAGCCGCGCGACCCGCGCAGCCGGGTCTGGCCCGCCGACGTGCGGCTGGCCGCCCCGCTCGCGCCGCGCATCGCGGTGCCACGCCCGGAGGATCTGGCCCCGCTCAGCGAGCCGTATCGACAGGCGTTCGCGCGCACCGTCGCCGGTGTCGTCGAAACCGGCGCGAAAACCGAGGAAATCGACGTCTCCGTCCTGCTCGACGCCGCACTGCTGCTCTACGACGGCGCAATCGTCGCCGAACGCCATGCCGCGGTGGGCACGTTCCTGGACACCGCTCCAGCGGGCGCCGATCCGACGGTCGCCGCCATCATCGGGGCGGCGCGGGAGAAGTCCGGCCCCGCGTTCGCCGCCGATCTGGACACGCTGGCCCGCGCGAAGGCAGCAGCCGCCGACCTGCTGCGCGGATATGACGCGCTGCTGCTGCCGACCACCACCGAGCATCCGAGCATCGCCGCGGTCCAGGCCGATCCGATCGGCATCAACCGGCGGATGGGCACGTACACCAACTTCTGCAATCTGCTGGACATGGCCGCCGTCGCCATCCCGGGCGCACCCACCACCGACGGCGCTCCGTTCGGGGTCATGCTGGTCACCCCGGCCTTCGCCGATCAGGTGGCCGTCGACATCGCCGCCCGCCTGCTCGGCCTGGCGAACGCGCCGTTGCTCGTCGACCAGGGTGTCGACCTGGCGGTCTTCGGAGCGCACCTGCGCGGGCAGCCGTTGCACTGGCAGCTCGAGCACCTCGGCGCACGCTTCCTGGGCGCGGTGCGCACCACCGACGCCTACCGCCTGACCGCGCTCGACACCACCCCGCCCAAGCCGGGACTGGTGCGGCACGGACCGGGCCGCGGCGCTCCGATCGAGGGTGAGCTGTTCCGGGTCTCCGCGGCCGGCTTGGGCGTCTTCCTCGCCGAGCTCCCCGCTCCGATGGCCCTGACCAGTATCGAACTCGCCGACGGGCGCGACGTCGTCGGATTCACCTGCACCCACGATGCCGCGGCGGCCGCCACCGACATCACCCATCACGCGAGCTGGCGGACGTACCTGCGGCATCGTTCGTAGCTCCCGCTTCGCACCGATGGCCCATGGCCGCGAGGATTCCTCGCCGCCATGGGCCCTTTGCGTCTCCAGCACTTTAGACATTTGTGCTAGACATCCGTACCAGGCATGTGTTAGACATTTGTCTAAGACATATGGTCAAACTCAGTGGGAGTCGAGGAAGTCATGAGCCCCAAGTCCGCAAGCAGCCAGCTCCGTGTACTCGTCGCCGGCGGCGGCATCGGCGGCAATGCCGTTGCCCTGCAACTGCTCCGGTCCGGCATCCGGGCCACCGTGGTGGAGCGCGCGGCGACGCCGCGACCCGGTGGGCAAGCCGTCGACCTGCGCGGCCCCAGCCGCGAAGTGGCCGAGCGGATGGGCATGATGCCGGGCATCCGGCAATACCAGCTCGATGAGCGCGGCATGAGGTACGTCGACGACGCGGGGCGCGAAATCCTCCGCATGCCCGCCGAGCTCTTCGACGGCAAGGGCGGGGTCGCCGAAATCGAAATCACGCGAGGCGATCTCAACCAGGTGCTGCTCGATCTGCTCGCCGCCGAGGGCGGCGTCGATTACCGGTACGGGGAGTGGATCACCGAGATCCGTCAGGACGACGCCGGCGTCGACGTCACCTTCGCCTCCGGTACGGCAGAGCGATTCGACCTCGTGATCGGCGCGGATGGACTGCATTCCGCCACGCGCCGGATGGCTTTCGGCCCGGAGGAGCAATTCGCGACGTATCTGGGCGGCTACATGTCGTTCTTCACGCTGGAGCGACCGGAAGACCTGGAGCCGCACTGGTTCACGATGCACTCGCTGGTCGGAGCGACCGGGCTCGGCATGCGTACGGACGCGGACCCGGCCACCTGCAAGGCGCTCGTGGTGATCCGCGCGGCGGCGGATCCCGCTCTGCGCCGGGATGTCTCGGCACAGCAGCAGTTCATCCGCGACCGGCTGGCCGGCGGCGGCTGGGAATCCGCCCGCATCGCGGCGGCGATGTCCGAGGCGCCGGACTTCTACTTCGACGAGCTGGCTCGGATCGACATGCCGAGCTGGGTCCAGGGCCGGGTGGTCCTGCTCGGCGACGCGGGGTACTGCGGTTCACCGCTCACCGGGCAGGGAACCGCGATGACACTGGTGGGCGCGTACGTCCTCGCCGGTGAACTCGCCGCGCAGGCCGACAACCTCGGAGCAGCCCTGGCTCGTTACGAAGAGGTGCTGCGCCCCTTCGTGAAGACGGCCCAGCAGTTGCAGCCCGGCGGCCTGAGCGCCATGACGCCGAAGTCCCGCTTCGGCATTCGCGCGGGCCACGCCCTCAGCAAGGTGATGATGTCGAAGGCGATGCGACCGGTGATGATGCGGATGTTGAGCAGGACGGAGACCTACGACCTGCCCGACTATTCGGCGGCGACCGTCTGAGCCGTCCGCCGTCGGCTCACGCCTCGACCGGAGTTCCGCGCGGCTCCGGTCGACGGCGTGCCGGAATCAGCCGATCACGGTTCGGTCATCGAGCAGGAACGGAAGCACGAAGTCCCGCAGTATCGCTCGTTCTTCGTCCTCGCCGCCGCCGGGCAACGTCAGCAACGACACCATCGCCCGCACCACCCATCGACCGACGCGCTCGGCCGCGACGGCGGGCAGTCCGGGGCGGAATCCGGCGACGAAGTCCGTGGCGAGCGCATCGACCACACCCGCCGAATTCGCCAGTTCGGCGACGATGCCCGCGTTGGACGGCTCGAACCAGACCGCCAGATGCGGCGTTTTCCGCACCTCCGCGAGCAGCGCGGTCAGTGTGTCGAGCAACTGCTCTCCCGGCTCCGTGCTCGTAGGCGCACCCCGATCCCGCCAGACGCGCTCGATCAGTTGCCGCGCCTCCCGTCCCGCGAAGGCCACGTAGAGCGCCTGCCGATTCTCGAAGTAGCGATACAGCGTCGCCCTGGAACAGCCTGCGGCGTCGGCGACTTCGGCCATGCCGACCCCGCTGACGCCCTTGGCGATGAACAGCGCGCGCACCGCGTCGAGAATGCGCTCACCGGCCAACTCGGCGCGGCCGTCGGCCAGCCAATCGCCACTCATGCCATGTCCTCTCCTACCGCACGCGCCTCACACCGCCCGACCTGGCCACTCAGCTCCTGCACCGGAACGGCACAGTAGTCGGCCTGCGAACATACGGCCCGTTCGCGTACTCGACCGCGTCGATGTCGACCACGTACTCGGGAAACCGGTCGAGCAACTCCTCGAGCGCGACCCGGGCCTGCATCCGCGCGGCCGCCGCGCCCAGACAGTGGTGCGGTCCGTGCCCGAAGGTCAGGATCCGCTGCGGATTCCGGTCGATGTCCAGCTCGGCGGCGTCGGCGCCGAACGCCCGTTCGTCCCGGTTGGCGGATCCGAACACCAGCAGCACCTTCCGCCCGGCGGGCACGGTCTTCCCGGCAAGTTCGACATCACGCGTCGCGGTTCGCGCCAATCCCTGCACCGGCGAGGTGAGGCGGGCGAATTCCTCCACCGCGACGCGGATCCGGTCCGGTTCCGTGGCGAGCGCGGCGCGCTGGTCCGGGTGCTGTTGCAGCAGTTGCACCGCGCCGCCCAGCAGGCCCGTCGTGGTGTCGTTGCCGCCTGCGACCATGGTCCAGGTGTAGGCGAGAATCTGGACCAACCCCCGCAAGTCCATGTCGTCGGCCGCCATGCCGGCCTGGACCAGCAGGGACACCGTATCGTCGCCGGGATCGCTGCGCCTGCGTTTGATCAGGTCCGCGAAGTACCCCATCATCTCCGCCGACGCCGCCCGCGCCTTGGTGTTCGTCCGATCGATGCTGCCCGCGACGACGGCGTCGGTCCAGCCGTCGAACCGTGCCCGGTCCTGCTCCGGAACCCCGAGGTAGTACGCCACCACCATGCTCGGCAGCGGTTTGAACAGCTGCTCGACGATGTCACCGCCGCCCTGGGCGGCGATGTCGTCGAGCCGGTCGCGCACGAACCGGCGGACCACCGGTTCGACGTCCTCGACCTGGCGCGGGGTGAACCCGCGCGCGACCAGCCTGCGAAAGTCGGTGTGCTGCGGGGGATCCTGCATCACCAGCGGGGGGTTGTCGGTCAAGCCGAGTTCGTCGAGTTCCCCGTATTCCACCGTCAGCCCGTCGCGCGAGGAATACGTTTCGCTGTCCCGCGCCGCGGCGTAGACGTGCTCGTGCCGAGTGAGTACCCAGTAGTCGTTCTCCGGACGGACGTCCGGCACGATGTGCGCCACCGGGTCGTGCTCGCGCAGCGCCGCGTACATATCCCACGGCGACGCCCAGGTGGGGCCGGAACGGAGTTGGAAGACCGGAGCCGCCCGATACGCAACGTTCGCCATGTATCGACAGTAAGACAAAATCGCCCAACTGTCTAGAACACGTTTCATATCGGGCGGGCCGATCACCCACCCGACCGGCCCAGCCACACCATCTCGTCTCGGATTCGGCGCCGCCCACCTGTCGGTTACCTTCGGCAGCGGCAACAACAGTTGATTGCCGGTCAGCTCCAGGAAGAGCCTGCGCGAGCGACCGCGCCGCGTTCCGCGTCCACCGGGCCGGCCACCCCTCGTAGACCGGCCCGGCGGACACCACCCCCGAGGTTCGACCTGTCACCCCTCGAGACAGGTCGTTCCTCGGTCCGCACCTTCGGTGCTGGGCTTGTCCCTCCCGTGCGACAAACAATGCAGGCTCGGGCTTGGCGCGGACTTAAGAACACCTTGCAAGATCAAAAAGGCAGGTGAGCGGAGCTTTATCGAGTAGTGCCCGGCAAGTTCCTACCGCCCTGCCGTGGATCGCGGGATGATGGTGAGGAGTGCGCCAACGAGATCGGGAGCGACGATGGAAACCGTGGTGGTCTGGATTCTGGCCAGCCTGCTGTATTGGTGGGGCCTGCTGTAGGTGTCCGAACCTGGCCGCCCAACCCGGCCAGGTCTACTACAGTACGTCGTTCAGCCTTCGCGATCCCCACGCATCCGAACTGCGAACGGACCGCAACACATACTCCGCGCGGGAACTCGCGCGTAACGATGGGCGCGCCCGACTCGCCCCTGTGCGCGGCGCGGCGACCGCCGTGACGGAATCCGTCGCATGCACCGCACCGCGTGTCGGATCCCGGCGTATGCCCCGGCAGCACGGGCCATGCCCGAGGACAACGCTCGATACTCGATTCCGGTTGGTTCCGAGAAGGAGTGCAGATGCTTACTGTCCTGCCCATCAGGTACGTCGCCGATCTGGAAGCGTGCCGGAAGTTCTATGCCGGACTCGGGCTGGCGCTCGATCCGAATGCGAGTCTCGATGTCTGGGCGCAACTTTCGGCCGATGCGGGCGCGGTCGGGTTGCACGATTTCCGAGTGTCGAAGGGGCGCCACGCCGGAGCGGTCGAACTCGGGTTCGCGACCGACGAGAAACTGGAAGTGGTCGCGAACCGGCTGCGCGAGCGCGGCTACGACTACGAGATTCACGACGAGGACTTCGGTCGCAGCCTGCGGGTTGTCGATCCGGACGGCGTGACACTCCAGATCCAGGAGATCGATATGACTATCGCCAAGGCCTCCGAATCCGCCTTGGCCATGGACACGCGCGACGAGTGACACCGGCGAGCTCCGTCCGATCAGCGCTACGGGCGGGCCTTCATCGGTGGTACCGAGGCCCGGCTTGCCCGTTCGCTGCTCATCACCGGATAGCCGGGGCGACAGGTCATCGGAGACCGTTGACGGCTATCTTCGTCACTTCCGCCAGCAGGTCGTTGTTCGCCTCGGCGTTCGCGTCGGACTTGCGGCTCAGGATCGCGATCACGATCGGTGCCCGCCGGCCCTCCGGCCAGACGATCGCGACGTCGTTGGCGCAGCCGTAGGAGCCGGTGCCCGTCTTGTCCCCGGTGACCCAGTTCGCGGGCAACCCCGCGCGAATGCGCTTGTCACCGGTGGTATTGGCCTTCAGCCAGGCGACCAGCTGGTCGCGCTCGGAGGCGCCGAGCGCGTCGCCAAGCGCGGCGGCGCGATAGTCCGCGGCCAGCGCGGCGGGGGTGGTGGTGTCCCGTTCGTCACCGGGAATCGCGGTGTTGAGTTCGGTCTCCCAGCGGTCGAGCCTGCTGGTCGGATCGCCGAGCGTGCGCAGGAACGCCGTGAGCCCCTCCGGGCCGCCGATCTCGCGCAGCAACAGGTTGCCCGCGGTGTTGTCGCTTCGGGTGATGGCGGCCTCGGCCACTTGCGCCAGCGTCATCCCCTCGGCCACCGCGGCGCTGGTCACCGGGGAGTTCGCGACCAGATCCGCCTCGTGGAAGCGAACCACCCGATCGAAGTATCCCGTGTCGAGCGGACGCGAACGCAGCAGCGCGGCCGCCGCCAGGGTCTTGAAGGTGGACAGGAACGGGAAACGCTCGTCGGCGAGATGGGTGACCGTCCGGCCGGTGCCGGTGTCCACCGCGAACAACCCGACCTGCGCACCGTAGCGGGCCTCCAGAGCCGCCACGCTCGCGTTCGCGGCGGGGCCCGCCTGCACGCTCGATGTGATCGAACCCGGCTGGACCGCCCCGGTTTCGGCACCGCAACCGGCCAGCAGCGCCAAGGCGGCGGCCAGCGCCACCCGATGGTCACGTGTCAGCCGAGGCATGCCATCACTCTGGCACCCCGGCACCCACCGGGCAAACAGGATCGGGCGGACACGCCGGAGGCAACCGCGCGTCCTCGAACACGCGGCTGCCTCCGGCGTGGATGTCAGCTCTGCGCGCCGCCGTCGAGTCCGGCGCGCACGCCCTCCTCGACCCGCTTGCCGAGATCGGCGTCCACGTTCTTCCAGTACTCGAAGACCCTGCCGAGCACCGGTTCCCGCACACCGCCGAGCACGTGGCCGACGATGTTGCGCACCAAGCGCTCGCGCTGCGCGTCGTCGAGCACCTCGCGCACCAGCGTGCCCGCCTGGGTGAAGTCACCGTCCTCGGCGTGCTGGACGTAGCCGGCCCGCACGATGGTCGGGTCGAAGTCCCAGATGCCGCCGTCGGGCGCCTGCCGCGCGTCGGCGTGCGGGCCGCCGAACGAATTCGGCGCGTACACCGGCACATTCGGGTCGTTGTGGTGGTACCGCATGGCGCCCTCCTTGGAGTAGGAGTTGACCTCCGCGGCCCTGGCCTGGTTCGGCGGCAGCTGCGCGTAGTTGGTGCCGATGCGATAGCGGTGCGCGTCCGCGTAGGCGAAGACCCGGCCGAGCAGCATCTTGTCCGGCGAGAAACCGATGCCGGGAACGACGTTCGACGGCTCGAACGCGGCCTGCTCGATGTCGACGAAGTAGTTGCGCGGGTTGCGGTTCAGCGTCCACTTGCCGACCTCGATCAGCGGGTAGTCCTTGTGCGACCACACTTTTGTCAGGTCGAACGGGTTGAACCGGTAGCCCTCGGCCGCCGCGACCGGCATCACCTGCACGTACACCGTCCAGCTGGGGAACTCGCCGCGCTCGATCGCCTCCCACAGGTCCTTGCGGTGGTAGTCGGCGTCCTCGCCCGCGATCCGGTCGGCGTCGGCCTGGGTCAGGTATTCGATGCCCTGGTCGGTCTTGAAGTGGTACTTGACCCAGAAGCGCTCCCCGGCGGCGTTGATCCACTGGTAGGTATGCGAACCGTAGCCGTTCATGTGCCGGTAGGTCTTCGGGATGCCGCGATCGCCCATCAGCCAGGTCACCTGGTGCGCGGTCTCCGGACGCAGCGTCCAGAAGTCCCACTGCATGTTGTGGTCGCGAAGGCCGTTGCCCGGCAGCCTTTTCTGCGACCGGATGAAGTCCGGGAACTTGATCGGGTCCTTGATGAAGAAGATCGGCGTGTTGTTGCCGACCAGGTCGTAGTTGCCGTCTTCGGTGTAGAACTTCACCGCGAATCCGCGCGGATCACGCCAGGTGTCCGGGCTGCCCTGCTCACCCGCCACGGTGGAGAAGCGCGCCAGCGACTCCGTTCGCGCACCGGGCTGGAAAAGCTTGGCCTTGGTGTACTCGCTGACGTCGTGGGTCACGACCAGCTCACCGTAAGCGCCCGCGCCCTTGGCGTGCACGATGCGTTCCGGCACCCGTTCGCGGTTGAACTGGGCCAGCTTCTCGATGAGGTAGTGATCGTGCAGCAGGATCGGGCCCTGCGTGCCCGCGGTGAGCGATTCGTCGTCGCTTTCGACCGGGATACCGGCGTTCGTCGTTGTCGGCTTGGTCATAGGTGGCTCCTCGGCTGGTGAACATCAGTCCCGGGAGGGCTGCCCCGGGCGGCAAAGGTGCGGACCGCTATTCGGAACGGCAGGACGAGCACATCCCCCAGAAGACGACCTCGGCTTCATCGACCACGAATCCGTGCGCGTCCGAAGGGTCCAGACAGGGGGCATGGCCCACGGCGCAGTCGACGTCCGCGACCGCACCGCAGTTTCGGCACACCAGATGGTGGTGGTTGTCACCGATCCGGGTCTCGTACCGCGCGGACGAGCCGGCGGGCTCGATCCGTCGCAGGATCCCGGCGCGTACGCAGGCGTGCAGGACGTCGTAGACGGCCTGCGTGGACACCGAGCCCAGCGTTTCCCGGACGGCGGCGGCCACCGCGTCGGCATCCGAGTGCGGCCGCGCGGACACCGCGTCGAGCACCGCGAGCCGTGGTGCGGTGACACGCAAACCCGCTGCTCGCAGCCACTCTCGTGGGGTGGTTCCGGTGGTGTGCATGCTTCGATTCTGACCGCTATCTGGAATAAGTCAAGAAAATAATCTGGAATCAGTCAAGAAAACTCTCGGGTCCGGGACGCCGACCGGCAACGACGCGGGCTTCTCGATACCGAGCGGCACCTGAATCGAAGTGGCGAGCATCACAAATTCGGGGCGGAATAGCTTCCGAGGGCACGTGGTTGAAACCCCTGTCGGCGTCCGGACAGCCCCGGGCCGCACCCTTCGTCGCTACGAGCGACCACCCGCCGAGAGGCGCTTGTGGGACGTCGACACCCACCGTCGGCGTCCGGACAGCCCCGGGCCGCACCCTTCGTCGCTACGAGCGACCACCCGCCGAGAGGCGCTTGTGGGACGTCGACCACGGTGGGGACACCACCGGGTGTCCGAGCTTGCAGCGCCGCCGGGTTCTCCGCGAACCCGGCGGCGCTGTCGTTTGATATCGAACGTCCAGTTTCTCGCCACACGCCCGGTCTGTTGGGGCTCTGAACTGGCAGGAGGGCGCTAGCCTTTGCGTATGGGGCGTTTCGGTGGGTTTCTGGCGGGAATCGCGGCACTGTCACTGGTGGCGGGCAATCTCTTCGCCGGAAGCGCGGCCGCCGAGCCAGGCGATCAGCTGCGGTGCTCGGTCACCTCGGGGCGCGATCTGGAACGGGCGGCCCCGGAACAGGTCGGATTGGATTCCGGGAAGCTGCGCGAAGCGCTGACCTTCGCGGCCGGGCGGAACCGGTTCAACGTCCAGGTGTTCCGGCACAACTGCCTGATCGGCGAGGGGCCGACGAACGGGCAGACCGGCAATGTGGCATGGAACATCTGGAGCTCCACCAAGAGCGTCGTATCCTTGCTCGCCGGAATCGCATCGGACCAGGGGAAACTCGACCTCGACGCGCCGATCGACCGCTACTTGCCCGCAGGGCTCGGCGATGCGGCACACCGATCGATCACCGTGGAGAATCTGCTCACCGAGACCTCGGGCATGCGGGTGGGTGTGCTCACCGAGGGCGTCACCGGGGTTATTCCGGTCGACCCGGACAGCGCGGTGCAGGCGTTGGGTGTGCCGCTGGACAACCCGCCGGGCACTGTCTTCACCTACAGCCAGCGCAATGTCGACCTGCTCGCCTACGTGCTGGAACTGGCCGTCGGCGAACCTCTGCAAGGGTTCGCCCAGCGCGAGTTGTTCGATCCCCTCGGGATCCTGCGCAGCGACTACTACTGGGCTCGGGACCGCTCCGGGCACACCTACGGCTACGCGCACCTGATGATCCCGCCGAACGACTTCGCGAAGCTCGGCCTGCTGGTGAGCAACGACGGGCGCTGGGGCGGACAACAACTCGTCTCCCTGGACTACCTGCGCAAGGCGCGCACGCCCTCGCCGACGAACGCCTGCTACGGCTACTTGTTCTGGCTCGGGAGCGGGTGCGCCGAGATCGCCGACTTCCTGCCCGACGACGTGTACGCCATGGCGGGACTCGGGTTGCAGAACGTCTTCGTCATCCCGAGCCTCGATCTCACGGTGGTGTGGACCGGTGTCTTCGGCAACGTCAGCAGCCAGGGCGTGTCCGGGGTCGTACAGAACACTCAGGAGTTGCCCTACGAGTTCTTCCGCAAGGTGTTCGACGCGTTCGACACCCGTCCGGTGCCCGACCCGGGCCCGTACGTCGAGCCGCCGCTGCGACTGGACCCTCGCCGCTTCGTCGACGCGGACATCCTGATCGCGGTCTTCGGGCTCGGCCCCGCCGCCTACCCGGGGTGCAACGTCTTCGCCTGCTTGAATCGCCCGCTGGACCCGCCATTCGCGGACACCGCGCCGGGGTGCGCCATCCTGGCCTGCCTCGGACCCGATCCGCGCACCCCCGGCATCCGCTGAACGACCGCGCGATAGCTATCCGGCGGCGGACAGATCCGTGACCCAGCCGTGCACCGCATCGGTGCGCAAGGCCGCATGGTGACGTTTGCGCAGCGCCTGGGAGACCGGACCGGGAACGCCGTCGGCGACCAGGCGGCCGTCGACCTCCACGACCGGGGCCGCACCGGACGAGGTGCCGGTGACGAACACTTCGTCCGCGATGTACAGCTCGGTGAGATCGACGGCGCGTTCCACCACCGGGATGCCGTCTTCGGCCGCCAAGGTCAGCACGGTCCTGCGGTTGATGCCGTCGAGGATGTCGCAGGAGACGTCGGGCGTGATCAAGGTGCCGTTGCGGACGAGGAAGATATTCGCCGCGCTGAGTTCGCAGACGTGCCCGTTGCCGTCGAGGAAGACGCAGTCGTCGTACCCGCTGTCGATCGCGTCCTGCTTGGCCAGCACCGAATTCACATAGGCTCCGTTGACTTTCGCCCGCGACGGAATCGCGTTGTCCGGAATGCGCCGCCACGGGCTGGACTTCAGGCGCATGCCGTCCTGCGGGACGATCGGCACCGCGTCATAGACGAACATGCTGACCTGAATCGCGCAGCCGCGCACCCTGGTGCCCGGAATCGACTCGACCACGTGCACCGTCGCCCGGACGAAAACGTCTTCGCGCGGAGCGTTCGCGGCGATCAATTCCACTACGGTCGCCCGGAATCGCCCGAAATCCCATTCCGCCGCGAACCGATCGATTCCGATGATCTTGCAGGATTCCTCGAGCCGGCGGAAATGGTCGTCCAGCCGGAAGGCCGTCCGCGCTGCCCCATCCACGTGCACCGGAAACACGGTGTAGACGCTGAGTCCGTACAACACCGCCGACGACGCGACCCCCACCGTGGCAGCGTCAGCCGCAACGATCCGGTCGCCGAGATACACGTGAGGATGAGGATTCGCCATCGGCGCAGGCTAACAGCCACGCCCCGCGACGAGCGAGACCTTTTCGGCGGCCGTTCAGTCGTACTTGCCGACTTCGGCGATCCGAAGCCGCCGCATTTTCCGGAACGTGCGCCCCGTTGCCAGCAGTAGACTCGGTCCTCGTGACCGAACCCGAGCGCCGACCTTTGCGCGCCGACGCCCGTCGCAACCGCGAGCGGGTCCTGGCAGCCGCGCAGGAAGCGTTCGCCGCGGAAGGCCTCTCGGTGCCGCTGGACGAGATCGCCCGGCGGGCCGGTGTCGGCGCGGGTACCGTCTACCGGCACTTTCCCACCAAGGAAGCGCTGTTCGAGGCGGCGATCGTGGATCGGGTGGACCGCATCATCGCCCTGGCGAGGGAACTGGACGACGCCGCGGAACCGGTGGCGGCGTTCTTCGACCTCCTGGCCCGGCTCGTGGCGGAGGGCAGCGTCAAGCGCGATCTCGCCGACGCCGTGGGCGGCCCGGACGCGCCGGAATACCTTCGGCCGGTACACGGGCTCAACGCGGCCATCGGCACGCTGCTCACCCGCGCTCAGCAGGCTGGTGGCGTGCGCGGCGACATCGAGGTCGAGGATTTGATGCGCGTCATCAAGGGTGCGTTCCTGGCCACCCATGGCACCGCCGCCACTCCAGCGCAGCGCGAGCGAACCTTCGCCGTCGTCTTCGACGGACTGCGCGCCCGCTGATCGGTTCCAGAAGTGGCTCCCCGGCCTCCGGCGGCGGACCCATCGCCCATCCCGGTCGGCAACCAGAACAACGCGGACGGCGGCCCGAATGCGCGAAACGACGAACGGGCCGCGGAAATCCACGGCCCGTCCCACCGAGAAACCCTCAGCGGTCGCCGATCAGCACCTCGGCGATCTGAATAGTGTTGAGAGCGGCGCCTTTTCGCAGGTTGTCGCCGGAGATGAACAGTGCGAGCCCGCGCCCGTCCGGCACACCCGGGTCCTGACGGATGCGACCGACAAGCGAATCGTCGATGCCCGCCGCGGCGAGCGGAGTCGGCACGTCGACCAGCTTCACGCCGGGGGCCTTGGCCAGGATCTCCTTGGCGTGCTCCACCGAGAGCGGTTCGGCGAACTCGGCGTTCACCGAGAGCGAGTGACCGGTGAAGACCGGCACGCGCACACAGGTGCCGCTCACGGCCAGATCCGGGATGCCGAGGATCTTGCGGCTCTCGTTGCGCAGCTTCTGGTCCTCGTCCGTCTCGCCGGAGCCGTCGTCGACCAGCGAACCGGCCAAGGGAAGCACATTGAACGCGATCGGCGCGACGTACTTGTTCGGCGCGGGGAAGTCGACGGCGCGGCCGTCGTGGGTGAGCTTCTCGGCCTCGCCGATCACCGCGCGGGCCTGGCTCACCAACTCTTCCACGCCGGCCAGGCCGCTACCGGAGACCGCCTGGTAGCTGGACACGATCAGGCGACGCAGACCGGCGATGTCGTGCAGCGGCTTGAGCACCGGCATGGCCGCCATCGTGGTGCAGTTCGGGTTGGCGATGATGCCCTTGACCAGGTTGCGCGTCTGCTCCGGGTTGACCTCGCTGACCACCAGCGGGACCTCGGGGTCCTTACGCCACGCCGAGGAATTGTCGATCACCGTGACACCCGCCGCGGCGAAGCGCGGCGCCTGCACCCGGGACATGGTGGCGCCCGCGGAGAACAACGCGATGTCCAAGCCGGACGGATCCGCGGTCTCGGTGTCCTCGACGACGATCTCGCGACCGCGCCAGGACAGCGTCTTGCCCGCCGAACGGGCGGAGGCGAAGAACCGCACCTCGTCGGCCGGGAAGTTGCGCTCCTCCAGCAGCTTTCGCATGACGGCGCCGACCTGTCCGGTCGCGCCGACGACTCCTACGCGAACTCCCATGATCTATCGCCCCGTTCCCGCGTGAACCACCGCGACCTCGTCGCCGCCCAGGTCGAACGCCTTGTGCAGCACCTTGACCGCCTCGTCCAGCTCGGTGTCCTTGACCAGCACGGAGATCCGGATCTCGGAGGTGGAGATGAGATCGATGTTCACGCCCGCCTTGGCCAGCGCCTCACAGAAGGTGGCGGTGACGCCGGGGTGACTCTTCATGCCCGCGCCCACGAGCGACACCTTGCCGATGTGGTCGTCGTAGAGCACCTGCGAGAAGCCGATGTCGGACCGGCGCTTGGTGAGCATCTCGACCGCGCGGGCGCCCTCGGACTTCGGCAGCGTGAAGGTGATGTCGGTCTTGCCGGTCTCGATCTTCGAGATGTTCTGCAGGACCATGTCGATGTTGATCTCGGCGTCGGCGACGGCGCGGAACACCTTGGCGGCGTAGCCCGGCTCGTCCGGCAGCCCGACCACGGTCACCTTGGCCTCGCTGCGGTCGTGCGCGACGCCGGTGAGGATTGCTTGCTCCAAGGGGATGTCCTCCATCGATCCGTAAACGTAGGTGCCCTGCTTGTCGGTGTAGGACGAGCGCACATGCACGGGCACGTTGTAGCGACGGGCGTATTCGACGCAGCGCAGCATCAGCACCTTGGCCCCGCAGGCCGCCAGCTCCAGCATCTCCTCGTAGGAGACCTGCTCGAGCCGCTGCGCGTCGGGCACGATCCGCGGGTCGGCGGTGAAGACGCCGTCCACGTCGGTGTAGATCTCGCAGACGTCGGCCTGCAGCGCGGCCGCCAGCGCGACGGCCGTGGTGTCCGAACCGCCGCGGCCCAGCGTGGTGACGTCCCTGCTGTCCTGGCTCACGCCCTGGAATCCGGCGACCAGCACGACGAGGCCCTCGTCGAGCGCGTCGCGGACGCGACCGGGGGTCACGTCGATGATCTTCGCGTTGCCGTGCGCGCCGGTGGTGATCACACCCGCCTGTGAGCCGGTGAACGAGCGGGCCTCCGCGCCGAGAGAGTGGATGGCCATGGCGACCAGCGCGTTGGAGATGCGCTCTCCCGAGGTGAGCAGCATGTCCATCTCACGGGCGGGCGGCGACGGGGCCACCTGCTGTGCGAGGTCGAGCAGCTCGTCGGTGGTGTCACCCATGGCGGAGCAGACGACCACCACGTCGTGGCCCTGCTTCTTGGTCTCCACGATCCGTTCAGCGACGCGCCGGATACGCTCGGCGGTCGCTACCGAGGATCCTCCGTACTTCTGAACCACGAGAGCCACGACAGGGTCCTCCAAGATCGACAACAAACTGGTAACAGTCATTCAGGGTACCGGCCGGGGCCAGCGGTTTTGCCGCTACCTACCCGGCTTGTGGAAAAACCCACAACCGCATCGCATCCCGATCACCCGGCGCGGCCCCGCGCGGATGAGGGACGATGTGCGCATGAAGAGCACGCTGCTCGAGGTGCGGACAGGCCACACCGAGGTGGTACAGGACATCACGCCGCAATGCGCGACCTTCGTGCGCTCGGCGGGCGGCGACGGGCTGCTGCACGTCTTCGTGCCGCACGCCACCGCGGGCATCGCGATCATGGAACTCGGCGCGCGCAGCGACGACGATCTGCTTGCCGCGCTGCGCGATCTGCTGCCCGCCGACGACCGGTGGCGGCACGCGCACGGGTCGCGCGGGCACGGGCGCTCGCACGTCATGCCCGCCCTGATCGCGCCGTACGCGACCGTCCCGGTGCTCGGCGGACAGCTCGCCCTCGGCACCTGGCAGTCGATCGCGCTGGTCGATCTCAATGTCGACAACCCGGACCGCCAGGTGCGGCTGTCCTTCCTCACCGACGCCGGCTGAGCCGCGGCTACCGGGTGGCCTCGCCCCGACGACCCGGCCGTGCCGGTCAGGCCCTGGTGAACCAGCTGACCTGCACGCCGTTGCCGAAGGCGATGCGCTCGGCCGGCTGGAACAACGTCGGGCGGAACTCGCCCGTGAAGCTCGCCACCCCGGCCCCCGCGACGACCGGATAGCTCTTGATCACGAGTTCATCGATCTCCTCCAGCAGCGCGGCCGCGAACTTGCCGCCGCCCGCGAGCCAGATGTCCAAGCCGTCCCGCCGCTTCAGCTCGCGGACCAGTTCCACCGGATCGTGTTCGACCAATTCGACCGTGGGGTCATCGATGCGGCCGAGCGTGCGGGATGCCACGTACTGCTTCATGTGGGCGTACGGGCTGGTCACACCGATGGCCAGGGCCGGTTCGTAGGTGCCGCGGCCCATGATCAGCGTGTCGAACTTCTGACTGGGCGCGTCCACAGCGAGGCCGAAGTGCGGCCGTGCGTGCGTGGGCAGCGTCTCGGGATACTCCGAGCGCAGCCAATCCGCCATGTCCTCGGCCACGGGATAGAAGTCGATCTCCCCATTCGGCCCGGCGATATAGCCGTCGAGGGAAACGCCGACGAAATAGACAAGTTTCCGCATACCGCCCCAATCAATGCACTCCAACTGTAGCGGTTTGAACGTAGTACTACATACAGAGTTGTGTCAAGGCGTTCGAATCGGAACGGCAACAGGACCTTGCCGAAGCAGGAGCGGGAGCCCGACCAGCGCGGATGAGCGACACGGATCCATACAGGTGCCGAAGCGGTTGTGACGCGCACCACCGACGTTCGATAATGGGGCGATGATCGCACATGTAGGAGATCGACTCTGCGTGCACGGACACGTGGTGGGAGAAGTGGATCACCTGGCCGAGATCATCGAGGTCCGCGGACCGGACGGGACGCCGCCCTACGTGGTGCGTTTCTCCGACGGTCACGAGTCGCTGGTGTATCCAGGGCCCGACGCGATCGTCGAGCCCGCTACGTCGGAATGAACGTCGCGCCGGACCGAGCGCTGGACGGCCTCTCCTTCGCTCGGCCCGGCGCGCGCCGATGGCGAACCAGGTCCATCGCGCCGGTCAGGCGCGTCGCTTGACGCAGCGGGTCAGCGCCAAGGCCAGCATGCCCGCGATCAGCACCCTGCCCGCCGTCGCGATGATCGCGTTGACGTCCACGGCCGGGTGCCAGGTCAGCCGACCGTCGCGAAGCAGGTAAGCGCCGACCGGCTTGGCGCCGACGCCGAACGCCACGCCTTCACCGGAGCCCTCACCCTCGGCACCGTTCCCGGTACCACCGCCTCCGCCACCGCCGCCCCCGACCGAGGCGGCGGGAATGACTGTCGCCCCGCCGGATTCGTAGGGCTCGCCGTACACCCGGCGCACCGTGATCGCGTCCCGCGCCTGCGCCAGCAGTTCGGCGTATTTCATGACATCCTCCCGCCCGTACCGACGGCGCCGGACACCGGCGCCCATTCGGATTCGATGGTAGGCGCGCGGGCCCCGGCCGCACCCATCCTTCCGGACGGAAGTTGGTCCCGCGGTTGCCGATCCCCGATCTCGAGCAGATAACGGCACGTTATCCGGGTAGCCGAGATATGGTCTGGCACAGTCAGGTTGACGAATCGGACAAAACGCGGAGACAATCGGCCGACTTGTCCATCCGGGGGTCGGAGGTATGCCATGCGCACCAAAACGGATATCCGATTCTTCGTCGACACCGATCCCGGTCAGGTCATGGACGCGCTGACGGACGTCGAATCGCTTCCGGAATGGTCGTCCTCCTACAGCGACGTCCGGGTCGCGACCCGCGACGCACGGCGCAGGCCGCGGCGGGTGTTCCTCAAGGCGGAACTGCTCGGCAGTTCTGATCTGCAAGTGCTGGAATACGATTGGACCGACGACCGGTCTTCCTGGATCGTCGCCGACAGCACCAGGGGCGTGCGCGGCGGCGGGTTCTTCGAGGTGTCCGACAGCGTCGAGGGCACGCACGTCTGGTACCACGTCGAGCTCTATCTGCCCCTCCCGGTGCCCGGATTTCTGCTCAAACGCACTTTTCGCAAGACCAACGAGGTGGTCGTGGAGTGCTTCATAGATTTCGCCGAGCGGTTCCCCGAAACGGAGACCTATCAACCCGTATAGCCGGACGGCCGCGCTCTGCGCGAAATCGGCTGCCGGACGAGCAGCGAACCGGCGCGGAATCGAGCGGGGTGCGACGATGGGCGCATGATCGGTTCCAAACGAGTGCGGTTCCAGCCGATGGCCGAAGGCGCGTCGGTGACCCAACTCGAGCTGTTCTTCGACCTGGTGCTCGTCTTCGCCTTCACCATGGTCGCAGGCTTGGCCGCGGAGGAAACCAGCGCGAAGAACATGCTGCGCGCGCTGCTGGTGCTCGCGGTGATGTGGTGGTTGTGGATCGCCTATTCCTGGCTGGGCAACGTGGTGCGCGCCGACGAAGGCATCGCGCGGGTAGGGATGTTCGCCGCCATGGGCGGCGCTTTCCTCGCCGCGCTCACCATCCCGGAGGCCTTCGAGGACCTGCGCGGCGGATGGTTCGGCCCGCTGGTGTTCGCCATCGCCTACCTGATCGTGCGCTTGGTGCACCTGGGGATGTTCTGGCTGGCCAGTTCGGAGGATCCGCAATTGCGCGGCCAGTTGCTGCGCTGGGCGCTCGGTTCGATCAGCCTCGGCACCTCGCTGCTGGTGGTCGCCGCGCTGACCACCGGCCGGGTACAGATCGCGCTGTGGATCGCGGCGATCGCGGGCGATTATCTCTGGACGCTGTTCGCGGGCACGGATTGGCGCTTGAACTCGGCCACCCATTTCGTCGAGCGGTATGGGCTGATCATCATCGTCGCGCTCGGTGAATCGATCGTCTCGATCGGTATCGGCGTGGCCGGCCTGCCGATCTCCTGGCCGATCGCGCTCGGCTCGCTGCTCGGCCTCGCGATTTCCGGCCTGCTGTGGTGGGCGTATTTCGACGTCGCCGCCTTGGCGGTGGAGCACGAACTCGTCCACGCCGAAGGCAGGCGGCAGATCAAGATCGCGCAGGTTTGCTACACGTTCTGGCATTTCCCGATGATCGTGGGGATCATCGCGCTGTCCCTGGGGCTGAAGAAGGTGCTCTACTACGTCGGGGACTCCGCCCACCACACCCTGCAGGACGCGTTGTACGGCATTCCGCTCTACGCCCTCTACGGCGGCGTCGTGCTGTATCTGATCGCCCTGGTGGGGTTCAAGTACTACGCCACGCGTACCGTCACGGTGCCCCGCGTGGTCACCGTGGCGGTGCTGCTGGCGCTGATCCCGGTGGCCTGCGCCCTGCCCGCACTGGCCGCACTGGCCCTGCTGTGCGGCGTCTTGCTCGCGCTGATCGCTTGGGAAACCGTGCGTTTGGCGCAGCCGCGCGACGCCATCAGGCACGCGGTACCCGAGTGATACGATGCCGCACGCCGTCCTCGCCGGTGGTGGGGCCGTACGCCGACGGCGGGACCCGGACGCCGTCGCGGACCGCGTCGCGGATCTGATCGATGTTCTCCCGCAGCATGTCGGCGACGAGTTCGTCGGTGCGCGGATCCTCCAGCACCTGGAACACGATGCGGAACGTGGTATCGGCGATCAACCGGATGATCTCGTCGTGGAACGGGATGTAGCGCACCCGTCCCGCCTGCGGGTCCTTCTTGATCAGTTCGAGGATCATCTCGTCCAGCTCGGCGCGGTTCTCCTCCAGCGCGGCCGCGATGTTACGGGTGTAGTGCCCCGTACGCAGCACCTCCGCCACCTCGTCCATCACCGCGATGGTCATCGGGCGGCGGATGGTGTCCACGATGGTCGCCACGAACCGGTTCACCACCGCGGCCGTCACCCGGTCGCCGAACACGCGATCGGCCACCCGGGCGAGCCGGACGCCGATCACCACGATCCGCAGCAACCGGAAACCGCGGAAGAACGGGCTGGTCACCGGGATCATGCCGAGGACTTCGTACCAGTAGACGAACGGGAACGTCCACGGCCAGCCCGCGCGGTGCCAGCGCCACAGGAACTCGACCGCGAACACCCCGCACAACGTCCAGTCGATGACCACGACCACGTGATAGGTGTGCCCGGCCACCGGGAAGAAGGTGATCCACGCGACCAGCGCCACGGAGACGACGGCGAGCGCCAGCATCACGAAATCGGTCCACAACATCGGCGGCTTGCGCGGATACTCCTGCTGCTCCGGCGTTTCCCGCAGGCCGTAGCGGTCGACGGCGGAGTTCTCGATGCCCGAGTGAGGAGTGGGAGCGGACACTGCGGATCCCTTCGACGCCGAACGGTGCCGCCGACATTAGTACGAGGAAAGCACGCTCGGCACAGTTGGCGATACCCCCGGGAACCGCGCCGGACGGGCGAACGCTTCGCCCGGCGCGGGCGTGCTCAGCGACCGCCGCGAACGATCGCCTCGATATTGCGTTCGGCCAGCGCGGCGATGGTCAGCGAGGGATTCACCGTGCCGGTGCTGCCCGGTATCGCGGCGCCGTCCATGACGTAGAGGCCGGGGTGACCGTGCACCCGGCCGTAGCCGTCGGTCGCCCGCCCCAGCACGGCTCCGCCCAGCGGATGCGCGGTGAACAGTGCGTTCGCGTCGTAGCCGAGAGCGCTGTACTCGACGAGCGCGTCCGCTCGTTCGGCGATCCGGTGGTCGACCGCGCGGGCCGCGGCCACCGTGTCGTCCCGATTCTGCACCGACCAGGTCAGCCCGACCCGATTGGTCGCCCGGTCGTAGCCGAACCGGGTGCGGGTCGAGTCGAGCACCATGCCGAGCGAGGCGAGCGCGCCGGTCTCGAACGGGATGCCAGGGATGTACCAGCTCTCCAGGGTGAGCGGCACGTCGGACTCGTGGAAGATCCGGCTCGCGCTCGGCACGCCTTGGCCGTGACCGGCCAGCGCGCTGGCGCCGCGGGCGAGCACCACGTCTCCGTTGGTGCCCCAGCCGTCGCCGACGTGTTCGTTCAAGTTCGGCAGCGCGCCGGTGGCCTGCGCGCGAACCAGCAGTTCGGAGGTACCGATCGACCCCGCACCGAGGAAGAGCCGATCACAGGTGAGGGTGCGGGTGGACAGCACGTCACCGGTCGGCGACAGCTTCGTCACGGTGACCGCGTAGCGGCCCCCGGATTCCTGCGCGATGGCGTCGACCCGGTGGCCGGGGAAGATCCCGCACCGGCCGGTGCCCTGCGCGTACGCCAGGTAATTCTGGTTCAGGTCGAACTTGGCGCCGTTGGAATTGCCCAGATTGCTGCGGGCCGCCGTGGCGGAAGCCCTGGTGGCGCCGGCGAGCTCGGCGCGCAGGATGTCCCAGTTGAAGATCGACTCGTTCGCCTGGGGCTCGTAGCCGGCCTTGCGCACTTGATCGTCCCAGGCACGCGAGTGCGCGAACGGTGCGGAGTTGTAGATGTCCGCGGGCATCGGGCTCAACCGCAGCATCTCCCGCACCCGCGGGTAGTAGACGCGCTCCATCTCGCCGTAGTCGACGGTGCCGCCGAAGACGTGGTCGAAGAAGCGGCGCTGCGGGGCGATCATGGTTCCGCTGAAGATCACCGAGCCGCCGCCGACGGCGGCCGCGCGCCAGACGTCGATGCCCGGATATTCGGTGCAGTCCAGCACGCCGCCGAAACTGGCGAAACGCATGGGCACCTTGGTGACGCCGGTGAAATGCGTGCGATGCCAGAAGCCGCGGCCGTCGGGCAGGTCGTCACCGGTGAAGATCTCCCGCCACGGGTCGTTCGGCCAGCGGGAACCGCGTTCCAGCACGGTGGTGGGAATTCCGGCCTCGGCCAGGCGCAACGCGGACACCGCGGCGCCGAAGCCGGAGCCGACGACGATCGCGGGGGAATGCTCCGGCGGGTCGGGAATGGGGGCGAAGATCTCCGGCACCCAGGCGCGGAACAGGGCCTCCCACATCGGGTCGGCGGACGCCACAGTCGTTCCCGCCATCGTTCCCACAGCACCGAGCAGGGCGGCCGTGCCCGCCGCCTTGAACAAGGCACGTCTACGCACCGGTCACCTTCCATCATCAGGCTTAGCGTGCGCAGATTACCGGTATTCCCGAATTGTGAACAGATATCCGGTTTCGCTATCGACCGAACGGCAGCTCGTCGAGGCGGCACGTCGCCCCGGGGGCCGGTAGCTGCAGATCGACGAGATAACGCTCGCGCAGTTTCCGGGTGCATTCGCCGAGCGGGGTGTGCCCGTACCCGTCCTCCACGACGACCAGCCGGGCGTTCACCAGCTCCTGCTGCGCGCGCCGTGCGGCGTCGAGCGGGGTGACCGGGTCGAATCGGTTGTTGACCAACAGAGCCGGGGTGTCCGACCGCAGGATCCATGGCCCGGTGTACCGCTGCGCATACCCCTCGGGCGGCGCGGGCCAGAACGCGCACGGTTGACGCAGCGCCAGCCAGAACCCGCCGTACGTGGGACTGTCGCCCGCCAGATCCGCTGCCATGGAAGCCCATTGACCGGGATCGCGTGGAAAGGCGTTGTCGGCACAGGAGATCGCTGTGAAGGAGTCGAGGAAGTCGTCCGGTTGCGCGGTGGCCGAGAGGATCTCGCCCACGGCGTCAGGGTTGCCCGCCGGTCCGCGCTCCAGTTCGGCCAGCAGGTCGGCCAGGGCAGGCCAGCCGCGCTCCGGGTCGTACAGCAACAGCGCATGCGACGACAGCACCTCGGTATAGGTGACCGTCCGCGCCCGGGGCCCGGTCCCCACCGTCAGGGGCATCTCCCGAAGACGTTGCAGCACAGCGTCATTGCGCGCGCGGAGATCGGCGGGCCGGACGGGTTCGCCCCCGCCCGCGCCCAGGACGGCGTCGCTCTGCGCCGCGAAGGCGCAGCGCCCCCGGCCCGCGTCCGCGCACAGCCGCAAGAATTCACCGAGTATCTCCTCGGTGCCCGCCGCGGTGTCCGCGACGGCGCTTCGCGTGTCGTTGGTGTACGCGTCCGGGTCGATCAGCGATGCCAGGTGCAGCGCGCGTACCCGGTCGCCGAACAGCGCGCCGTACACCTGGCCCAGGTAACTCGCGTAGGAACCGCCTTCGTAGGTGAGCTGCTCATCACCGACGGCTCGGCGCAGCAGGTCCAGGTCGCGCGCCGCGTCGACGGTGGTCAGGTGCCCGAGCAGCGCGCCGCCGTGCGCCGCGCAACCGGCGGCGAGTTCCCGGCTCGCCGCATCGGCCGCGCGCTCCTGTTCGGGATTCGCCGGTGCGAGCCACGTGCCGGACCAGAACCGGCGCTGCTGCTCGGCGTCCGCGAAACACCGCACCTGTCCGCTGTGGCCGACCCCGCGCTGGTCGAAGGTGATCACGTCGAAGCGGCGGGCCAATTCGCCGCCGAGCAGTTCGCCCTCCGCCGCCCAGCGCAGTCCCGACCCGCCGGGACCGCCGACGGCGGAGAAGAGGGTGCCGATCCGCTGTTGCGGGTCGGTGGCCTGCTGACGCACCACCGCCAGTCCGAGCGTCGGCCCGTCCGGGTTCGCGTAGTCCACGGGTACCTGCGCGGTCGCGCAGTGGAAGCGGCTCAGGCTCGGGTCCGCGCACGGCGCCCAGTCCAGCCGCGGCGTCGGCGCGGCGTCGGCTTGTGCGACCAACTCCGCGACCGCGGACTCGTGTCGGCTCGGCGGTCCGCCGCAGCCGCTCAGCACGGGCAGGAGCGCGGCGGCGATGACGATCTTCCAGTTGGGCACGCACTCATCCTGCGGCCCGCGCGAGGCGGCCGTCGTCACCCTGAGGACTGACATCCGACCCTGAGATTCCCCGCAGCACTACCCCGGCATTCGGCGCGGGCGCGCCACCGATTCGCCGCCGCCGTTCGGGCAGACGGCGCGCGACTCGTCGTCGCACCGAGCGCAGAAGGCGCATGCGCAGCTACAGATCCGAAGCCGGGCCGTCGGCGGCGCCACAGCGCTCGCACACCGTGCGCGTCTTCAGTGCCATTCGCCCGCTGCCTAAGACGTCACCAAGCGGATCACCGCGATCAGGCCGACCACGACGATGACCGCGCGCAACAAGGTGGGCGGCATCCGCCTGCCCAACCGGGCGCCGAGCTGCCCGCCGATGATCGAGCCGAGCGCGATCAGCACGACCGCGCGCCAGTCCACGTCCGCCACGACGATGAAGATCACCGCGGACACCGCGTTCACGATCAGGGCGAGCGCGTTCTTCGTCCCGTTCAGGCGCTGGATGTCGTCGTGCACGAAAACCCCGAGCAACCCGATCAGCAACACGCCTTGCGCGGCGCCGAAGTACCCGCCGTAGACGCCTGCGGCGTACACCGCGGCGAACAGGATGGGTCCGCCGTGCGCGGGCGCCGCAGCGCCGTCGTTCTCCCGGCGGCGTTTCACCCAGCTCGCCAGCCTCGGCTGCACGACGACCAGCACCAGCGCCACGAGAATCAAGACCGGCACGATCGCCTTGAACGCACCGGCGGGCAAGACGAGCAGCAGCACCGCTCCGGTGATGCCGCCGAGCAGCGAGGCCGTGCCCAGGCGGAGCAACCGGTCACGCTGGCCCGCGAGTTCGCGGCGATACCCGTGCACGCCGCTGATCGAGCCCGGAACCAGACCGATGGTGTTGGACACATTCGCCGTCACCGGCGGGAGGCCGAAGGCGAGGAGAACGGGGAAGGTGATCAGCGTGCCGGAGCCGACGATCGTGTTGATGCCGCCCGCCGCGATGCCCGCACCGAAGACCGCCAGTTGCTCCAGCCAGGTCATAGCCAATCCTTCGACGTGTCCACTGCCGGACCGAACCGTAGCGTTGTCGTCGGATGACCCGACGAAGGGACCTCCCTTTCCGGCCTACTCGCGGCACGGTAAACTCGCGGACATCATGCAGCGGGCACTTCTTCTCGACCGCCGCGACGGGGTCTGATCGGACCGGCTCCCGTCGCGGGGTTTTGCTGCGCCGGTCGACCCAGCCCATTGGGAAAAACGACATCCTCGGGAGAACCGCCCATGTCCCCTGCTGACGCATTCGTATCCGGCGCGCGCACTATCACCGCGCCGAGCAAACCCGCCCCCGCCGACCAGCCCGGCTGGAACAGGCAGAAGAACTCCTCGATGCCGACCTTCCGTTACCGGCCGTTCGCCGAGGAGGTCGAGCCGATCACGCTGCCCGACCGCACCTGGCCGGACAACGTCATCGATCGGGCTCCGGGCTGGTGCGCGGTCGACCTGCGCGACGGTAACCAAGCGCTGATCGACCCGATGAGCCCGGCTCGCAAGCGCCGCATGTTCGACCTGCTGGTGCGGATGGGTTACAAGGAGATCGAGGTCGGCTTCCCGTCGGCGAGCCAGACCGATTTCGACTTCGTCCGCGAGATCATCGAGGACGGCGCGATCCCCGATGACGTGACTATTCAGGTGCTGACCCAGTGCCGCCCGGAGTTGATCGAGCGCACGTTCGAGGCCTGCGCCGGCGCGCAGAACGTCATCGTGCACTTCTACAACTCCACCTCCATCCTGCAGCGGAAGGTGGTGTTCCGCGCCGACCGCGAGGCGGTGAAGAAGATCGCCACCGACGCCGCCGCGCTGTGCCTGGAGATCGAGCAGCGCTACCCGGATACCAACTGGCGTTACGAGTACAGCCCGGAGTCCTACACCGGCACCGAGCTGGAATACGCCAAGGACGTCTGCGACGCGGTGTCGGCGATCATCGCCCCGACGCCGGAGAAGCCGCTGATCATCAACTTGCCCGCCACCGTGGAGATGGCCACCCCGAACGTCTACGCCGATTCGATCGAGTGGATGAGCCGGAATCTGGCCCGCCGGGAGTCGATCGTGCTGTCGCTGCACCCGCACAACGACCGCGGCACCGCCGTGGCCGCCGCGGAGCTGGGTTACCAGGCCGGAGCCGACCGCATCGAGGGCTGCCTGTTCGGCAACGGCGAGCGCACCGGCAACGTCTGCCTGGTGACGCTGGGGATGAACCTGTTCTCTCGCGGCATCGATCCGCAGATCAACTTCTCCGACATCGACGAGGTCCGCCGCACCGTCGAGTACTGCAACCAGCTGCCGGTGCACGAGCGGCACCCGTACGGCGGCGACCTGGTCTACACCGCGTTCTCCGGCAGCCATCAGGACGCCATCAACAAGGGCCTGGACGCGATGAAGACCGCGGCCGACGCCGCTGGGGCGGACGTGGACGACATCGTCTGGGAGGTGCCCTACCTGCCGATCGACCCGAAGGACGTCGGCCGCACCTACGAGGCGGTCATCCGGGTCAACTCGCAGTCCGGCAAGGGCGGCGTCGCCTACATCATGAAGACCGACCACGGGTTGGCGTTGCCGCGACGGCTGCAGATCGAGTTCTCCCAGGCGATCCAGAAGATCACCGACGGCGAGGGCGGCGAGGTGACGCCCAAGGAGATGTGGGACGTCTTCCACGAGGAGTACCTGAGCCCGATCCGTCCGCTGGAGCGGATGCGCCAGAAGGTCACCGCGTCGGAGACCGACGGCGGAGTCGACTCCATCGTGGCCGTGGTGAAGGTCGACGGTGTGGAGCAGGAGATCACCGGCAAGGGCAACGGCCCGCTCGCGGCGTTCGTCGACGCGATCGCCACGGTCGGCTTCGACGTCGAGGTGCTGGACTACTCCGAGCACGCCATGTCCGCGGGTGACGACGCCCAGGCCGCCGCGTACGTCGAGTGCGCGATCGGCGACCGAGTGGTGTGGGGCGTCGGCATCGCCACCTCGATCACGACGGCGTCGCTGCGCGCGGTGGTGTCGGCGGTGAACCGGGCGCACTGACCGGGCATTCCGGAAGGATTCGATCGGGCGTCGCGACGGTTCCACCGCGCGGCGCCCGATCTCGCTGGCGCAGACCGGTTGTGGCGGCCTACCGCTCCCCAGGTGCGGCATGCCTACCGCGACACGGCGTAGCGAACCCCGTGCTAGCGTGGGATTCGCACTCCAAGCGCCGAGCTCTCTGCTCGAACTCCCGAGCAGATGGGGGAACCGTGACAACTAACGACCACAATCCGACCTCTCCGCCCTGGCTGCAGAGTCATTCCGTGGATACGGCCGAAGTCAGCGACGCGGAGTCAGCGGCCACCGACCCGTCGGCCGAGCCGATCGGCGGCGCGGAAGCGAAGGAAACCGACGTGACGGATGGGCCTGCCCAGTCCGACGCACAGCCCGAACAGCCGGAGCCGCAAGGTTCGTCGGAGCAGACCACGGCCTATCCCCAAGCCGCCGCACCGGCACAGGCTTGGGCGCCCCCGCAGGCCGGACCGGCCGAGCCCTATGGTTCGTACGCCCCGCCGAGCCCGGGCGCGTACCCCCCGCCCTCGCCTTTTCCGGGTGAGCCGTTCCCTACCGGCGCATTTCAGCCGCCGTCGAGTCACAGCGGTAGCCATCCCATAGCCACACCACCGGACGGACCCCATCCCGGTTACGGGGAGTACCGCCAGGAAATCGGCGGCGACGGTTTGGTCCGGCGCGTGCCCTTGGATTCCGCGCAGCCCGAAGCCGCTGCGCCGCAGCCCGATCAGCCCAGCGGCCCCATCTACAGCTGGGCGCCGCCGCCCCCGCCGGTGACACATCAGCCTCCGCCTCCCCCGTATCAGCCACCGCCTCCGCCGCCGATCGGGCAACCGCAGGTGCCGAGCTGGCAGGGCGGTCCGCCGCCTCTGGCCGCGCCGCCGTTCCAACCGCAGCATGTGCCGCAGCCCGGCCAGCCGGGGCATTCGGTCAACGACCTGAATCTGCTCAGGCGGGCCCGCAGGGCGCCGCGCAGCGGTTGGCGCCGTGCGGTGCACAAGGCGTCCGGCGGCATGATCAACCCGGGCGAGTCGGCGGCCGACATCGTCTACCAGGACCTCGTCGACCGGGTGAACCAGCCGGTGCGCGGGGACTACCGGATCGCGATCCTCTCGCTCAAGGGCGGCGTCGGGAAGACCACCACCACGGTCGGTCTCGGCTCCACCTTCGCGTCGCAGCGCGGCGACCGGGTCATCGCGATCGATGCCAATCCCGACCTCGGCACGCTCGCCCACCGGGTGCCCCGGCAGACCCGCTCCACGGTGCGCAACCTGCTCGAGGATCAGCACATCACCAGGTACTCCGACGTGCGGGCGCACACCTCGCAGGCGCCGAGCCGCTTGGAAGTGCTCGCCAGTGAACAGGATCCGGCGGTCTCCGAGGCGTTCAGCGAGGCGGACTACCGCAAGGCGATCGGGATCCTGCAGTCGTTCTACAACATCATCCTGACCGACTGCGGCACCGGCTTGATGCACTCCGCGATGGCGGGCGTGCTGGATATGGCCAGCTCACTGGTACTGGTCACCTCGCCCGCGATCGATGGCGCACGCAGCGCCTCGGCCACGCTGGACTGGCTCGACCACCACGGCTACGGCAAGCTCGTGGAGCGAACGGTCGTGGTGGTGAACGCTTCCCGGCGCGGCGCGTCCACCGTCGACCTCGACCAGCTGCGCAAACTCTTCCTCGATCGCACCCGCGCGGTGCAGGTGGTGCCGTTCGACGACCACCTCGCCGAGGGCGCGGAGATCGATCTGGAACTGGTGAGCAAGCCGACGCGGCGGGCGCTGCTGGAACTGGCGGCCATGGTCGCCGACGACTTCGGCTACGTCAGCTCGCAGGCCCAGCATCCCTACCGGTATCAACCGCCGCCGGGATTCTGATCGGCCCCCGCTTCGGCACCGACGTCCGGAGTTACGCCGATGCGGCCGTGCCCTTTCGGGGCGCCGTCCCGGAATCGGCTGCCACCACTGCCACGGCCGATTCGAATGCCGCGAGCACAGCCGCTATCGCGGGACGGGCATCGGCGCGGGGCCGGGTGGCCAGCTCGTACATCCGGGCGGCCCGCACGCCGGACAACCGCAGCACCGCCAGGTCCGGGTGGGCCACCGCGTAGCGCGGCATGAGCGCGACGCCGTAGCCGGTCGCGACCAACGTCTCGATGACGCGGAAATCGTTGAGCCGCTGAGCGATCCGTGGCTGCACGCCGGTCACGGTGGCGATCGAGCGCAGCACGTCGTCGACAGGAAAGCCGCCTCGCACGCTCAGCCAGGTCTCGTCGGCCAATTCCTCCGGCGTGACGGCCGATCGGCCCGCGAGCCGGTGCGTCGGCGCCGCGACGACGTCGATCGGCTCCCGCATGAGCACCCTGGTGTCGACGCGCGGGTCGGTGATCGGGGCGGCGCGTTCGTCGCGATGGGTCAGGACCACGTCGTAATCGGCGAGTAGTCGCGCCACTTCCGACGGCGGCACGTCCTCGTCCCGCGCGACCACGTCCACCCCGCTGTCCACCATGCCCGGCAACACATGCGGCAGCAGCAACGCGCCGCCCGAGGGGAACACCGCGACGCGGACCCGCCCGCGCGGCGAGCCGCGGTAGTGCGCCATCTCGGCGACCGCGCGATCCATGGCGGCGAGCACTTCGTCGGCGCGCACCACGAGAGCGCGTCCGGCGTCGGTGAGCCGGACCCGCCTGCCGTCCGGTTCCAGCAGGGCCACGCCCGCTTCCCTGGCCAGCACCTTGAGCTGCTGTGAGACGGCGGAAGGCGTCATCGACAGCGCCGCGGCGACGGCGGCCACGGTGCCGCGATCGGCCAGTTCCCGCAGCACGCGCAGCCGCTCGAGCGCCATCGGGGAACCGCGTACGACGGGAGAGTAATCCATTAAGCAACACTACATTATGGTTCAAAAATTATTCGATTGTTCTGATCATTAGCGAGCCGCACGATAAGCGACGTGACCAACCGCGACCGCCTGCTCGGCCTCACCGTCGTCCTGCTCTGGGGACTGAACTTCCTCGCCATCCGGATCGGGCTCGACCACTTCCCGCCGTTCTTCTTCGCGGCGCTGCGCTTCGCGGTGCTCGCGGTGCCCGCACTGCTGTTCGTCCCGCGTCCCGCGGTCCGGATGCGCTGGATCCTGCTCTACGGCACCGGTTTCGGCATCCTGCAGTTCGCGTTCCTGTTCACCGCGATGCGGGTGGGCATGCCGACCGGGCTCGCCTCGCTGGTGCTGCAGTCCTCCGCGCCGTTCACCGTGTTGCTCGGCACGCTGCTACTGGGTGAGCGGATGCGTCCGGTCCAGGTCGGGGGCCTCGCCGTCGCGGTGGCGGGCATGGCGGTGATCGGATGGGACCGGCTGGCCCACGCCGCCCTGTGGCCGGTGCTGCTGACCCTGGCGGGCGGGCTCGGCTGGGCGTTCGGCAACATCGGCGCGCGTCTGGCCGGCACCGAGACTCCCGGCGTCAATCCGCTGCATCTGATGCTGTGGACCACCGCCATCCCGCCGGTGCCGCTGTTGGCGCTGTCCATGGTCGCCGAGGGACCGACGACGGGCGCGCGTGCCCTGGCCGAGTCGTTCACAGCCGAGGGTTTGCCGGCGCTGCTGGCCCTGGCCTACATCGCCGTCCTCGCCACCGTGGTCGGTACGGGACTGTGGACCTATCTGCTCGGCCGCTATCCCGCAGGAGCGGTCGCCCCGTTCTCGTTGCTCGTTCCGGTCGTCGGAATCGCCGCCGCCTGGGCCGTCCTCGACGAGACACCGACCCTGATGTCGCTGGTCGGCGGCCTTGTGGTGCTGGCGGGCGCGTTCGCCGCCACGTCGAGCAGGCCACGTGCGGTGGCGGCGGACATCCGCACCGGGACACCGAGCGCCCCCGCACTGGCCGACGCCGGCCGACCGGCCTGACCAGGCGGTCGCGCCCGGATCCGGCCACCGCCGACGGCGCCGCTGCGGCCGGGTCGCGCTGCGCTACCAGATCGGGCCGATCCAGCGGACGCCGAAGCACTCGCCCCCGCCGGTGCTCGACCGCACAGATTTCGCACGGCGCGCCGATGGCTTTGCGGGGTGGGTGCGAGATCCTCGAATTGCCGCCTTACAGTAGTGCCCGGCGTGGAAGTTGGTCCCGGTTCTAGGCGGCAGAGCGGCGCATGGCAGAAAATCGATGGACCGTATCGCGAAGAGCACTGCTTCGTAACACGGTCGCGGCGGGGGTGGCAGCGGGGGCGCTGACGGCAGGTGCGTTGCGACCGACGCGGGCCGCGGCGAATCCCGGCGGAAGACGGGTCGCGGTGCTCGGCGGCGGTGTCGCCGGTCTCACCGCCGCGCACGAGCTCGCCGAACGCGGATTCCAGGTCACCGTCTACGAAAAGCGCGCGTGGGGCGGCAAGGCCCGCAGCGTCGGCGTGCCAGGCACCGGAACGGGAGGACGACCGGATCTGCCCGGCGAACACGGCTTCCGCTTCTTCCCCGGCTTCTATCAGCACGTGCCGGACACCATGCGCCGAATCCCGTTCCCGGGCAATGCCAACGGGGTATGGGACAACCTGGTCGCGGTGCCGGAAGCGCGTTTCGCCCGGCGCGGCGGCGACGACTTCCGCGTTCCGCTCGGTCCGCGCGCCCGCGCCGAATTCTCCCCGGCCGGTTTCCGCGAGACGCTCGGCGCGGCGCTGTCCACCGCGCTGAAGATGCCCACGAACGAGGGGATCTACTTCGCCGAACGCCTGCTGGTCTTCAACACCAGCTGCGACGCCCGCCGCCTCGGCCAGTGGGAGCGCACCTCCTGGCACGACTTCGTCGGCGGCCACGCGCGCTCGCACGAGTTCCGCGCCCTGCTCTCGCGCACGCTGACCAGCATCATGGTCGCCGCGAAGGAGGACGTGGCGAGCGTGCGCACCATCGGCACGATGGGCGAGCAGTTCCTCGGCAACCCGATGGGGATCGGCAACGACGGCGGCCTGGACCGCGTGCTGAACGGCCCCACCAACGCGGTCTGGATCGAGCCGTGGTTGCGGCGGATCCGGGAACTCGGGGCGGACTTCGTGCTGGGCGCCGAAGTGCGCGAACTGGAGGTGCGCGACCGCAGGATCGTCGCGGCGCGTGTGGTGGACGAGACCGGCGCGCAGCGCACGGTCGAGGCGGATTATTTCGTCGTCGCGCTGCCCGCCGAACGGGCGCGCGCCCTGTGGTCGCCGCAGGTGCTCGACGTCCAGCCCGAATTGGCGGGGATGGACCACCTCGTCACCGACTGGATGAACGGCATCCAGTTCTATCTGCGCAGGCAGGCCGACATCTCGCGCGGCCACACCGCCTACATCGACGCGCCGTGGTCGCTCACCTCGATCAGTCAGAACCAGTTGTGGCGGCGCAAGCTGCCCGAGTTCGGCGACGGCGGTGTGCAGGACTGCCTGTCGGTGGACATCTCCGACTGGAATACGCCCGGCATATTGTTCGGCAAGCCGGCCAAGGAGTGCACGCACGAGGAGATCGCACGCGAAGCGTGGGCGCAGATCCGAGCGCACCTGGACGATCGTGGCGAGGTGCTTGGCGACGCCGATTTGCACTCGTGGTTCCTCGACCCGGGCATCACCTGGCAGGAGGGGCAGCGGCGCAACGCCAACGCAGACCCGCTGTTGATCAACACCGCCGGGTCGTGGGACCACCGCCCGCAGGCGCACGGGGCGCTGGAGAACCTCTTCCTGGCGGGCGATCACGTACGCACGAACGTCGATCTGGCCACCATGGAGGGCGCCAACGAGTCCGCGCGCGCCGCGGTGAACGCGCTGCTGGACGTGGCCGGCTCGAATGCGGAGCGCTGCCGGACGTACACCCTGTATCGCGCGCCCGAGCTGGAACCGCTGCGCCGGCTCGACGCCGACCGCTACGCCGCCGGGCAGCCGAACATGTTCGACGTCCCGGTCTGAACGGCTGTGATCGATCTCCCCTCGCGGGAACGGGATTCGATCGCCACACCGGCGGGGACGGTGCTTGAATCGAAACATGGGCGAGCGCACCACTTCGAACGCGATCACCGACCCGGCGGATCTGCGAGCATTGCTCGGCGAGGTGGCGCCCCGCGTCGCCACCAAGGAGCGCGCCGCGCTGCACGCCCGGGACCGGGAGTGGATCGCGACCTCCCCGTTCCTGGTGATGAGCACCAGCGACGCGCACGGCAACTGCGACGCCTCCCCGAAGGGCGATCCGGCGGGCTTCGTGCGGGTGCTCGACGACACCGCCCTCGCCGTCCCGGAGCGGCCCGGTAACCGGCGCGCCGACGGCTACCTCAACATCCTGGCCAACCCGCACGTCGGCCTGTTGTTCGTGATCCCGGGCCGCCGCGAGACGCTGCGGATCAACGGCCGCGCCCGGCTGGTGCGCGACGCGCCGTACTTCGACGACATGGTGGTGCGCGGGCATCGCCCGATCCTGGCCGTCGAGGTGGACATCGACCAGATCTTCTTCCACTGCGCCAAGGCGTTCATGCGCAGTCACCTCTGGGAGCCCGACCAGTGGCCGCAGGACACCTTGCCGAGCGCTGCCCGCCTGGTCAAAGAGGTGCAGACGAACGTCACCGAGACGGTGGAGGAACTCGAGCATTACTACGCGCCGGAGAACTACGCGGCCAAGCTCTACCAGGGGTGAGCGGCGTGGCCCACGCCACCCGACCGCGGCGCGCCGCGATCGCGGCGCGAACATAGACTCGCGACGTGGCAGACATATCGGTGCGCGGACGGCTCGCGCTGGCGGCGGCGGCCGCGGCGTCCTGGGCCTCGCAGAAGGCGGGCCGCGGCAAGGGCTCGATGATCGGCGGCCTGATCGCGTTGAAGATCGATCCGACCGTCATGGATCAACTGGGACGGCGGCGGCGCACCGTGCTGGTGACCGGCACGAACGGCAAGTCCACCACCACGCGGATGACCACCGCGGCGCTCAGCACGCTGGGCACGGTCGCGACCCAGGCCGACGGCGCGAACATGGACGCGGGCATCGTCGCCGCGCTCAACGCGCACCGGCGCGCGCCGCTGGCCGCGATCGAGGTCGACGAATTGCATCTACCGCACGTCACCGATTCACTGAACCCCTCGGCGGTGGTGCTGCTGAACCTCAGCCGCGACCAGCTCGACCGGGTCGGCGAGATCAACATGATCGAGCGCAAGCTGCGCGCGGGCCTGGCGAAGCACCCGGCCGCCGTCGTGGTCGCCAACTGCGACGACGTCCTGGTCACCTCGATCGCCTACGACCACCCCAACGTGGTGTGGGTGGCCGCGGGCAGCGGCTGGGCGATGGACGCGACCAGCTGCCCGCGCAGCGGTGAGCCGATCGTCTGGGAGGGCGCGCACTGGCGCAGCACCGGTGCGGACTTCCAGCGTCCGGAGCCGGATTGGTGGCTCGACGGTGACGATCTGATCGGGCCGGAGGGCAAGCGTTTCCCGCTGCGGCTCGCGTTGCCGGGCCGGGCCAATCGCGGCAACGCCGCACAGGCAGTGGCCGCCGCCGTCGCGCTCGGCGCCGACGCGCAGCAGGCCGTCGCGGCTGCCGGGACAGTCCGCGAGATCGCGGGTCGCTACCGCACGGTGCAGGTCGGGGAGCACGACGCGCGGCTGTTGCTGGCGAAGAATCCGGCCGGATGGCAGGAGGCGCTGTCGATGATCGAGCCGACCTCCGCGGGGCTGGTGATCGCCGTGAACGGCCAAGTGCCCGACGGCGAGGACCTGTCCTGGCTGTGGGACGTGCGGTTCGAGCACTTCGAAGGCGTGCAGGTGGTGGCCGCGGGTGAGCGCGCCACCGACCTGGCCGTGCGGCTGACCTACGCGGGCGTGGAGCACACCCTGGTGCCCGATCCGGTGCGCGCCATCGCGTCGTGCCCCGCGGGCCATGTGGAAGTGCTGGCGAACTACACCGCGTTCCGTGATCTCAACCGTGACCTGGAGGAGCGGGCCTCATGAGCGAGTCGACCTTCCGCATCGGCTTGGTGCTGCCGGACGTGATGGGCACCTACGGCGACGGCGGCAACGCCCTCGTGCTGCGCCAGCGCCTGCGCATGCGCGGATACGACGCCGAGATCGTCGAGATCACGCTGTCCGAGCCGGTGCCGGACTCCCTGGACGTCTACACCCTCGGCGGCGCCGAGGACTCCGCGCAGCGTCTGGCCACCCGGCACCTGCAGCGCTACCCCGGCTTGCAACGCGCCGCGGGCCGAGGCGCCCCGGTGCTGGCGATCTGCGCGGCCATCCAGGTGCTCGGGCAGTGGTACGAGACCTCGGCGGGCGAGCGGGTGGACGGCGTCGGCCTGTTCGACGTCACCACGTCGCCGCAGCACAAACGCGCCATCGGCGAGGTGACCACCACCCCCTTGCTCGACGGGCTCACCGCGCCCCTCACCGGCTTCGAAAATCACCGGGGCGGAACGAAACTCGGTGGCGAGGCGCACGGCCTGGCCCGGGTCACCCGTGGCGTCGGCAACGGTGTCGGCGACGGATTGGAGGGCGTCGTCCAGGGTTCGGTGATCGGCACCTACATGCACGGCCCAGCGCTGGCCCGCAACCCCGAACTCGCCGACTTGCTGCTGATGCGCGCCCTCGGCGTCACCGAGCTGGCCGCCCTCGACCTCCCCGAGGTCGACCAGCTCCGGCGGGAGCGCCTGCGCGCCTGATCGCGGCCGAGGGCATCTCCTCCGAGCTCGGCTGTGTGCACGCGGGGGCGCACGCGACGGCGATGATCTTCGTCGCCGAGCGGCACCCTACCTCGGCCGGACGCGCGAAAACGATGCTCCACAGGCGTTTCGTTCTGCTTCCAGCCCCGCACTCCCGGAGAGCCTCGACCTGCATGCCATCCAAAGGTTCGCACAGCCACGACATCCGAGCGGTCGTCTTCGATTGGCGCGGCACACTCGTCTCGGAACTCTCCCCACAACGGTGGGCTCAGGAAGCCCTGCGGCGGGCCGGCCGCAGACACGACGACGATGCTGCCCGCGCGCTCCTGTGGAAGATCCGGGCAGCCGCCGGCGAACCGAACCGTCTGCAATCACCGCAAGGCAACACCAGCGCCGCCCGGCACAGGGAAACCTTCTACTCGGTGTTCGCGGATGCCGGACTCGACACCGATCTCGCCGACGAACTTTTCGCAGTGGATTCTGATCCGGCCTACAACCATTTCGCCGCCGATGCGGCCGTCACTCTCACCGCACTCGTCGAAACAGGCTGCAAGATAGGCGTTCTCAGCAACATTCACTTCGACATCCGCCCTTGTTTCGCCGAAGCGGGGCTGTTGCCATCGATCGAGACCTTCGTTCTGTCCAACGAGCACGGCATACAGAAACCCGACCCCGCCATATTCCGCCTGGCGCTCGCGGAACTCGGCACCCGCGCCGAGCAGACCCTCATGGTCGGAGACCGGCCCGCTCGCGACGGGGCGGCTGTGGCGGTCGGAATGCCGACCCTGCTCGTCCCTTCGCTGGCCGATCCCCGGAACTGCCAACTGCACCTCGTCACGAACGCCGTCGGTGCGGGTTCGCAACCGCGGGCCCGAAAGCAGGGCGCCGCGGTATAGGGCGGTATCGAATCGGGTCATACCTCGGTGACATCGACGGAGACGGTGATCGTGCTGTCCTTCGCGTCGGTGTAGATGATGCCGCGCAGCGGGGGGACGTCGGCGTAGTCCCGGCCCCAGGCGGTGATGATGTATCGCTCGTCGCCGAGCTGGTCGTTGGTGGGGTCGAGGTCGATCCATCGGCCGGTGCGATCGTGTCCGTCCGCGCCGGGCACCCACACGGCCGCCCAGGCGTGGGTGGCGTCGGCGCCGACCATCCGCTCCTTGCCCGGCGGCGGATCGGTGGCCAGGTAACCGGACACGTACCTGGCCGCGAGACCGTGCGAGCGCAGACACGCGACGGCCAGGCGGGCGAAATCCTGACAGACGCCCGCGCGTGCCGCGAACACGTCGGCCACCCGGGTGGACACCGTCGTGGCGCCGGACCGGTAGGCGAAATCGGTGTGGACGCGCGTGTTCAGCTCAGCCACCGCATCCAGCAGGGGTCGGCCCGGCAGGAGGGATTCGGCCGTGTAGGCCACGATCTCCGACGTGATCTCCGGTGGCTGCAGATCGAGGGCGAACTCCACGGCCAACGGTTCGGTCGCGCTGCTCGGACGCGCTTTCTCCCACGGCTCGGCGGCCGCTGCGCAGCTGCCGCGAGCCGAGGCGTCGACCTCGACCAGCGAGTCGCCGAGGACCGTCAGCGCGCGGTGCTCGGTGGCGACGTGGAAATAGGAGGTGATGTTGCCGTACACGTCCGCGCCGACCGATCGATCCGAAGGAGCGGGGTCGATCCGGATGTCGTGGGTGAGCAGCCGCTGGCCGGGTAGGTCGCGCGGCGTCAGATAGGCGCGCCCGTAGGAGTTGGTGACCTCCCTCGAGTACGAGTACGCGGTGCGGTGCGCTACCCGATACCGCCGCACCGGGGGGCCGGTCATCCGACGACCTGCGCGCTACCCCACAGCGGTTGGATGCCGACCGGCACCGACAGCGTGGTGGTCTCGAAGGAATCGGACACTTTGCGCAGGCGCACGTGCACACCCTCCAGCAACTCCGCCAGTTCGGTGCGCCGGTCCTCGGCATCGGTGACCGCCAAGTCGTCGGGGTCCAGACGGCGCAGCATGCGGCGCGCGTCCGCGAGCAGCCGCTGCGGGCGCGAGGATCCGGACGCGCCGGGCAGTGCGTGGAAAGCGCTGTGCAACCGGTCCAGCTGATAGGCCAGCGAGCGCGGATTGGCGGTGTCGAACAGGAGGAGTGCGGCGATGTCCGCCGTCCGGACCGATTCCTGGTGCCGCCGCCGATAACTCACCGAGGACTCGGTGGCCCGCAGCACCCATCCGGTGACCTCCCGCTCGGTCTGCTTCGGATACCGCTGGGTGAGCGCGGCCGACAGCAACGCGGTGAGGGCGAGACCGCGCTCGATCCGCTTGCCGATGTCTCTGACGTACCACCCGGTGTCCCGGATCAGCGACTCACCGTCGATGCCGGACAGCGCGAGCAATCCGGCCAGACTGCGCGCGTGCACCTCCGAGAGCTCGGCCACCCGGTCGCCCGCCGCCACCGGATAGCTCGCCAGCGCACGGTCGACCGCGCCTAGGATCATCCAGGTGTCCACCGACAGCTGGTCACGCACGGCCCGTGCGGCGTTGCCGTAGCGGTCGATCGCGAAGGCCAGCGAACCGGGCAGTTCCCGGTCGATCGTCAGCGCGACGAGATAGTCGTGGTCCGAACGGGAATCGCCGGGCACCCGGTGCGCCTCGGGAGTGATGACCGGCGCCGCGCCTGCCGTACCGGCGCCGTCCGGTGGTTCTGCGACGGCCTCCACACCGGCGGTGATCGGTTCTTCCGCACCGGCGTGGGCCACGGCTTCGTTCCGGGACACTGCGGCGCTGCGCTCGGTGTGCGCCGAATCGACACCGGATCGCCCCTCGGTCGGAGCGGCGGTGGCGGTGGCTCGGCCGAGGGCGGCCATGAGGATCGGCAGCGCCTCGGCGCCTTCCAGCCAAGGGCGATAGCGGAACTCCTGATAACGCTCATGGGTGGCGATCAGGAGACGGGCCGTGTCCTCCGCGCGCTCCCCGTAGCGACCCATCCAGAACAGGTCGTTGAGCACACGAGGAGAGCTGATCGGTTCCACGATCGGCGCGGTGCGCCGTTCGCGGGACGGCTCGGTGCTGATCGCGGCGGCGGTCGTCGGCGCGGCCCGCACCCAGATGTCTTTGGCGGCCACCGTGCGTGCGGCACGGTCGGCAGTGCGCTGACGCAGTTGGCCGAGGCCACCGGACAGCACGGTATAGCCGCCCCGGTGGGCGAGAGAGAACAAGCGCATACCGACCGGAGCCGCGCCGAGGTTCTCGTGATCGCGAATCGCGGGCGCCACGGAGAACTCGGCCGGTTCCCGGCCCACCCACTGCCATCCGTGCGCCTCGATCCTCGCCTTCGTCTCCGCGCGCTGGTCCCGGCTCAGTTCGGGCCCGACCAGCATGCTCCCGTCGACCGCGGAGCGCAGGATCAGCTTGTCCAAGTGGGTGATGAGATGCTTGCGCTCCTGCTCGCGACCGCCCCAGTACGACGGCGCATTCTCCAGCAGCAAGTCCTCGCCGAGCAGCGCGCGTGCGAGAGCGGGCAGGAAACCGGCCAGCGCGGGATTTTCCAGCAGTCCGCTGCCCAAGGTGTTCACCACCGTCACCGCGCCGCGCCGCAGCACCTCGACCAGACCGACCACGCCCAGGCGCGAATCCGGCCGCAGATCGAGCGGATCGGACAACTCGGCGTCCACCCGGCGCAGCACCACGTCCACCCGTTTCAGCGTGCCGAGCGACCGCATCCACAGCGCGCCGTCGCGCACCACCAGATCCGCGCTCTCCACCAGTGGAAAGCCGAGCGTGGAGGCGAGATAGGCCTGATCGAACGCGGTCTCGGAATGCACTCCCGGGCTGAGCACCACGACCACGGGCTCGTCGTCGTCGGTCGGCGCCGATTCGATCAGCATCAGGCGCATCGCCCGGGCGAATGGCGTCAGTGGACGTGGATTGGCGTGCTCGAACGACTCCGGGATAGCGGTCGCCACGACCCGGCGGTCCGCCAGCGCGTATCCCGCGCCGGAAGGCGCTTGCGTCCAGTCGGCGAGCACCCGGAACCGTCCGTCGGCCCATCGGCTGAGATCGCAGGCGTGCAGGAACAGCTGATGTCGCCCCGGCACGGTGATGCCGTGCGCGGCGCGGACGTAGCCACGGTGGCCGAACACGGCCTCCGGCGCCAGCAGTCCCGACCGCAGCGTCCTGCGCGGCCCGTAGACATCGGTGAGCACCTCGTCGAGTACTCGGGAGCGCTGTTCCAGCCCGGCCTCCAGCCGGGTCCAGTCGTCCGCGGCGACCAGCAAGGGAATCGGATCGAGGCGCCAGGGCGCCGTGGCATCGGCCGAGGCGCCGACCTCGTGGTAGGCGATCCCGTCGTCATCGATCAACCGGCGCACCCGGCTGTCCAGCCTGCGCAGCCCGTCCCCGTCGAGCCGGGCGAAGTCGGCCGCCAGCTCCGACCAGGTCCGGCGCACCGTGCCGTCGACGTCGACCAGTTCGTCGTAGTAGCCCGTCAGGGGCGCGCCGCATTCGTCGTAGGCGCCCGTGTCGGCGCCCTCCGAGCGGTAGCGCGTGAACTGTTCGCGCACAACGACGCCGGTGCCGGTCTCCCGTCGCTCCTCGCGCAACGTCACCGCGCCGACCTCGCTTCCGCCGCATCCTTGCCCAATGGTGGCCGAACGCTCTCCGGACAGTTCCTACCCGGGCTGTTCGACTGTGACGGACGCCATGAACCATTGGGGTGTGTGGTCATTTTCGCACGTCGCGGCGCCGATATCGGCGAAGCTTCAAGACGCATCCGCAGTCATCATTTCCAGTTGCCACATAATTGCCCGCATATCGCGCACACGACACGCGGGTCAGATCCCACCGCGACGGCCGGGCCGGTGGTATCACCGAACCACGACAACGATCTCGTCAGGAGGTCATATGCGTACAACCGATTGCTCATCGTGCGACTCCGCCTTCGACCACTGCCACGGAACCCTGATCGTGCACGCGAGCCGGATCGCCGAATGCACCGACGAGCACTGCTTGGAACTCAGCCATGCCCGGCACGCCTTCGTCCTCGATTGCCGAGACCTCGCGGGTGGCTGCCGGTGCACCGAGGAAGACACGGTTCGCCGCCGCGCCTGAACGGTTCCGTACCCTGGCCCGAGTGAGTTATGACCACGTGTTGCTGCCGTCCGGTGTCGCGTCGTCGATCGCGGAGGTCGACGCCTACCTGAGCACCCAGCAGGGCGTCCCCGAGTCGGGGGCGGTCGCGCAGATCGCGGCCGAACTGAACAGACGCAACGCGGAACTGCCCGAGGAAGACAGCTTTCTCAGTACCGTCCCGGTCGGCGGGGCGGCCACCGGCGCGGTGCTGCACGTGCCGTGTCCCTACGACGCGATCGGCTTCGTCCGCCACTTGCTGTTCGAACTCGCCACACCACTGGATTACGCCGTCTACGACCCGCAGCTGGCCTGGCTGATCGATCCCGCCGGGCATGTCGACGCCCTCGTCACCCACGGTGGCGCGGGCGAGTTCCCGTACTTGACCGAAGCGCTTGTCCATCAGTGGGTTCCGGAGCTGAGCGCGCCGAACCCGTATCTCGTCGTCGAACGCGGCGAGCAGTTCTACATCCAGACCTATCGCGGGAATACCGGTGCGTACACCGTGGAATACCGGGACGGCTCATCCGAGAAGCATTTCGGCACCACCGTCTCCGACCCCGCCACGGTGGCCGCCCTCATCTGGGGCTGGGCCAACGACGACCGCGGTCGCTTCCCTGGCCTGCCCTGGACCCGCGTCGACCTCTGAACCCGGGTCACTGGTGCTGAGCGGCCAACCGACCGGCCAGCGCCAGAAACGAAGCGCCGAAGACCCGGCGCGTCCAGGTCACCACGGCGGGCCGGTGCACGACGTGGTCCCGCACGGCGGCGGCGCACATGCCGTACACCGCGAACACCACCAATGTGGCGAGCATGAAGATGCCGCTCGACGCGAGCATGCGCGCCAGGGCATTCGGCGCCGTGCTGGGGACGAACTGCGGCAGGAATGCGAAGAAGAAGATGGTCAGCTTGGGATTGAGGAGATTGAGCAGGACCGCCGAGGTGATCACTTGCCGCGCCGAGGGCGCGGTGCGCCCGGCCTGCTCCGGCACGGCGAGCGCGCCTTTGTCCCGGAATGTGCTCCAGGCCATGTACACCAGATAGGCGACGCCGAGGTACTTCAGCGTCTGGAACGCGACCGCGCTGGCATTCAGCAGCGCGGCCAGACCCGTGATCGCCGCGACCAGGTGCGGGACGGTGCCGAGCGTACAGCCGAAGGCCGCGATCACCGCGGCTCGCATGCCGCGGGACAGTCCGGCCGCCAGTGTGAACAGCACCCCGGTACCAGGGGTCGCGACGATGACGAGCGTCGTCAGCACGAATTCGATGCTCATCCCCCACACGGTAACCCACGCCCGGCGGGCGCAATCGCGCTCGCGGTAAGAGTTCTCGCCGGTTAGAGCGCGCGCCGCCCCGACAGCGCGCGGCCGAGGGTCAGCTCGTCGGCGAACTCCAGGTCGCCACCCATCGGCAGGCCCGAGGCCAGCCTGGTCACGCTCAGGCCGGGAAAGTCGCGCAGCATCCGGACCAGGTAGGTGGCGGTGGCCTCGCCCTCGGTGTTCGGGTCGGTCGCGATGATCACCTCGCTGACGTCGACGCCGTCCTCCTGATTCCCGATGCGCGCCAGCAGTTCCCGGATGCGCAATTGATCGGGACCGATCCCGCTGAGCGGGTCGAGCGCGCCGCCGAGCACGTGGTAGCGACCGCGGAACTCCCGGGTGCGCTCGATCGCCTGCACGTCCTTGGGTTCTTCGACCACGCAGATCATGGTCCGGTCCCGGCGCGGGTCGGCGCAGATGCGGCACAGCTCGCCGTCGGAGACCGTCCCGCACGTGACGCAGAACTGCACACCGTCGCGCACCTTCTGCAGCGCGGCCTGCAACCGGTCGATCTCCGGCGGCTCCACCTGCAGCAAGTGGAAGGCGATGCGCTGCGCGCTCTTCGGACCGACGCCGGGCAGCTTGCCCAACTCGTCGATCAGATCCTGGACCGGACCCTCGTACACCCGCTGCCTCGGCTCAGAAACCGGGCAGCGAACCGCCGCCGAGGCCGCCGGACAGCGGTCCGAGCCGTTCCGCGGCGACGCGCTGCGCGTTGGCCATCGCGTCGTTGACCGCGCCGATGACCAGGTCCTGCAAGGTCTCGACGTCGTCGGGATCCACAGCCTTGGGATCGATGGTCAGCGACAACACCTCGCCGCTGGCCTTGATGGTAACCTTGACCAGGCCACCGCCCGCCGCGCCCTCCACCTCGGTCGCCGCGATCTCGGCCTGGGCTTCCATCACCGCCTGCTGCATCTGCTGCGCCTGGGCGAGCAACTGTTGCATGTCGAACTGGCCACCTGGCTGCACGGGAGGGTCCTCTCTGGAGAAGGTGTCACCGGCCAGCCTAGTCCTGCCACACCGTGTCCCGAGCGCGGCCCGACGGTCGGCGATCACCACGGCGCATGGTGGATAACAGGTTGGGTAGTTCTGGTGGAGACCGACCGAGCTCCCCTTACCATCGACACCGGATCGGCGACCGGTGTGCAAATCTGGAGACAAAGATGATCGCAGTTCGTGCACGTTTCCTGAGCAGTCTGGTGCTCACGATCGGTGTTCCCAGCATCTTTCTCGGCGTCGCGGGTCCCGCGGCGTCGGCGGACACGGAGATCATCGAGGTGATCGACGTCCAAGAGGGCGTCGAGGTCGAACCCACCCCGGCGGTAGCGGACTACGGCGGCGGCTGCGTGCTCTACCCCGACGACAAGGCCGCGACGCTCGATTCGCTGCGCTTGCGGTGCTCGGCCGAACAACAGGACGCCATCTTCCGCGCCGCGCCGCTCGGCGCCGTGCCGACCGGTGTGAAGTCGGGCTGGGTCACTCGCCCGCCGGTCATGCAGGCCGTCGCGCCTCCGCTGTGGATCGGCAAGACCTTCTACACCGGCCCGGACGGCGGCCACCTGATGAACCGCCTCACCGGCGCGGGCATCGAGGGCTGGCGCGCCGACGTGTATGCGGCGCCTGCCCTGACCGATGGGCAGCCGGCCTGGGCGCTCGATTACACGCCGTCGCCGACGCCGCCGGTCTACGACGAGATCCGGGAGGTCACCCCCGGTGTGTGGTTCGGCTACTCGTGGTGGCGCGGCGCCGTCCAGACCACCCTGCTGTTGACCTTCGCACTCGCCTGAACAACGGGTGTCGTTTGACCCTCCCGTCACTGGAGGGTGTTGGCTGATGCCATGACGGCGACCGTCCCCATCGGGGAATTCTCCAGGCTGAGCAATCTCAGCGTGAAGACGTTGCGCTACTACCACGAAATCGGCCTGCTCGCTCCGGTCGGCGTAGACGCGAGTTCGGGCTATCGGCGGTACGCGACGGCACAGGTTTCGCAGGCACAGTTGATCCGGCGGCTGCGCGAGCTGGACATGCCGGTCCCGGAGATCCGCGCGGTGCTCGCCGCGCCGGACGAGAACGCCCGTGACGCCACGCTGCGCGCGCATCTGGAGCGTATGGAGGCCGAGTTGGCCCGCACCCGCGCGGTCGTGGCCTCGCTGCGCGCGCTGCTGACGCCCTCGGCGCCGATCTCCGTGGAGTACCGCGCGGTGGCGGCGTTCCCGGCGGCGGCGATCGGGGCGACGGTGGCGCGCGAACACATCGACGAGTGGTGCGCTGCGACGTTCCAGGCGTTGTACGAGGCGCTGGCCGCCGCGGACATCACGCCCGCCGGCGTCGGCGGGGCCACCTACGGCACCGATTTCTTCGAACACGACGAGGGCGCGGTCGTCGCGTTCGTCCCCCTCGCCGACGCCGAGGTCGCACTGCCCGCGGAACTTTCGGCGATCGAGCTGCCCGCGCGCCGGTTCGCCGTCGCCGTGCACGAGGGTCCTTTCGAGGATTTCGACCGAACCTACGGCGCGCTGGGCAGTCATGTCGCCGAGCACGACGTCGCGCTCTCCGAGCCGATCCGCGAGATGTACCTGGTCGGACCGGACGTGTCCGACGATCCCGCCACCTACCGGACCGAAGTGTGCTGGCCCATCGCCCAGCCTTGAAAAGGAGATATCCATGACGCTGTCGATCGCCCACGTCACCATCGATTGTGAGAATGCTGGCGCCCTGGCGGAATTCTGGTCACAGTTGCTGGAGACGCCCGTCGATCCCGACCCGACCCCGGAGTTCGCGACCGTCGGCCGGGCCGCGGGCGCCGCGCCCGTGTTGATGTTCACCCGGGTGCCCGACAAGAACCCCGGCAAGAACGTGATCCACCTGGATCTGCACGCATCGGGCCGGGACGAGGTCGCGCGCGCGATCGATCTCGGCGCGAAGCACGTGGCCGACTACGACGAGTGGGGCCTGAGGTGGACTACGCTGGCCGATCCCGAGGGGAACCTCTTCGACATCGAGTCCGAGTGATTCCCGGGTAGATCGCGACGACGGCCCGGACGGACCGTCGTCGCGACCGCCGGATCAGGCCAGCTCGCGCTGCAGGTTCCCGAGCACCTCGGCCTGGATCTTCTTCAGGCCCAGCGGCGCGAAGATGCCCTCGAAGATGCCCGCGATGCCGCCCGCGCCCTTCCACGTGGTGCGCAGCGTGACCCGCGCGCCCGCGCCCTCGGGGGTGACGGTCCAGGTGTTCACCAACGTCGAATTCGAATCGCGCTCGGTGACAATGGAATCGGACACGGAGACGACCGCGTGCACGTTCCGTGAGCGCTTCTCGGTGGCCTGCAACGTCCATTCCGCGACGGTGCCCGCGCCTTTGCCGCCTTCGACCACCTTGTAGTCGCGATAGTGCGACGAGAGAATGCGCGGACGTACCGTGTCGTAGTCGGCGATGGCCTCCAGCGCGCGCTGCGGATCCGCCGCCACGTCGATCGAACTACTGGCGCTGACCTGTCCCACAATGAGCTCCTTGTCCGGATGCGGTGTCTCGACCGGTCTCCATCCTGCCCTGCCTGCGCGGGAGCGGAGCGGCGAGGGTACGGCGAACCACTCCGGACAATTCGGTATTCCACTTCGCAACATGTGCGTGACATTTCTCCGCCACCGTGGCCGAGCGGTAGCCCAGCCGTGGGGTCCGTACTAGCGTCGAGGGGTGGCAGTGAGTCTGTTGGGGAAGGCCGGACACGCACCGGCCGCACGCGAATCAGGATTTGCCGCGCATCGAGCGGGCGTGGACCGCCTATTGGCGAGCTACCGCGCGATACCCGAGCACGCCAACGTCCGGTTGGCGAAGAAGACCTCGAACCTATTCCGAGCCAGGGCCAAGAACACCGCGCCCGGCCTCGACGTCTCCGGACTCACCCGGGTCATCGCGGTGGACCCGGCCGCCAAGACCGCCGACGTCGCAGGCATGACCACCTACGAGGAGTTGGTCGCGGCCACCCTCCCGTACGGCCTCGCGCCGCTGGTCGTGCCGCAACTCAAGACGATCACGCTGGGCGGCGCGGTCACCGGCCTCGGCATCGAGTCCACGTCCTTCCGCAACGGTCTACCGCACGAGTCGGTGCTGGAGATGGATGTGCTGACCGGTGCGGGCGAGATCCTCACCGCTACGCCGGACAACGAACACGCCGATCTGTTCCGCGGCTTCCCGAACTCCTACGGCACGCTGGGCTATACGGTCCGGCTGAAGATCGAACTGGAGGAAGTGCAGCCGTACGTCGCGCTGCGGCACGTGCGTTTCCGTGACGTGCGCGAATTGGAGACGACGCTCGCGGCGATCGTCACCGACCGGGTCTACCAGGGCGAGACCGTCGACTACCTCGACGGCGTCGTGTTCTCCGCCGAGGAGAGCTACCTGACGCTGGGCCGCCGGACCGACGAACCGGGCCCGGTGAGCGACTACACCGGCATGGACGTCTACTACCGGTCTCTGCAACACGAGGGGGCCACACCCAAGCGCGACCGCCTGACCATCCACGACTACCTGTGGCGCTGGGACACCGACTGGTTCTGGTGCTCGCGCGCGTTCGGCACGCAGAACCCGAAGATCCGCCGGTTCTGGCCGAAGCGCTACCGGCGCAGCAGCTTCTACTGGAAGCTCGTCGCGCTGGACCACAAGTACGCCATCGGCGACAAGCTGGAGGCCCGCAAGGGCAATCCCCCGCGCGAGCGAGTAGTGCAGGACATCGAGGTGCCCGTGGAACGCACCGCCGACTTCGTGGAATGGTTCTTGCGCGAGATCCCGATCGAGCCGATCTGGCTGTGCCCGCTGCGCTTGCGCCACACGGGCGGCCCGAACCGGCCGGGTGGACGCGCCTGGCCGCTGTATCCCCTGGAGCCGGACCGGACCTACGTGAATGTCGGCTTCTGGTCGGCCGTGCCAACCACCCCCGGGCAGCACGAGGGCGCGGCCAATCGTGCCATCGAGCGCACGGTGACCGAGTTCGACGGTCATAAGTCGCTGTACTCGGATTCCTTCTACGACAAAGATGAATTCGCCGCGCTCTACGGCGGAAACACTTATACCGAACTCAAGAAACGCTACGACCCGGACCAGCGCCTGCTGGATCTGTATTCGAAGGCGGTGCAACGCAAATGACGACATTCAAGGACCGTTCCGATGTCTTCAACGATCTCGGAACCAAACTCAGCATTGCCGAAATCTTCGAGTCCCTCGTCGAGGGCGAAGTTCCGATCCGGTTGACGGCTTACGACGACAGCGCGACCGGGCCGCAGGATTCCGAGTTCACGCTGGACATCCGGACCCCGCGTGGGATCAATTATCTGGCGACGGCCCCCGGCGATCTGGGCATGGCCCGCGCCTATATCGCGGGCGACATGATCGCGGGCGGCGTGCATCCCGGTGATCCGTACCCGATCCTGAAGGCGATGGAGCGGTTGAAGTTCCGCCGCCCGTCCGCGCTGGCCCTGGTGACCATCGCGCGCTCGCTGGGCTGGGAGCGGCTCAAGCCGGTCGCCCCGCCGCCGCAGGAGACCTTGCCGCGCTGGCGGCGGATCGCCTTCGAGGGCCTGCGCCACTCCAAGACCCGGGACGCCGAAGCCATCCACCACCACTACGACGTCTCGAACACGTTCTACGAGTATGTGCTCGGCCCGTCGATGACCTACACCTGCGCGGCCTACGGCGACGAGAGCTGGACGCTGGAGCAGGCGCAGGAGAACAAATATCGCCTGGTATTCGAGAAGCTGCGGTTGAAGGAAGGCGACCGGCTGCTCGACATCGGCTGCGGATGGGGCGGCATGGTGCGCTACGCGGCCAAGCGCGGCGTCAAGGTGATCGGCGCGACGCTCTCGGCCGAGCAGGCGGACTGGGCACAGAAGAAGATCGCCGAGGAAGGTCTCGCCGATCTGGCCGAAGTGCGCCATTCCGACTACCGCGACGTGCCGGAGGGCGAGTTCGACGCGGTCTCCTCGATCGGGCTCACCGAGCACATCGGGGTGCACAACTACCCGTTCTACTTCGAGTACATCAAGAACAAGCTGCGCGACGGCGGCCTGTTCCTGAATCACTGCATCACCCGCCCGGACAACACCCGCACCACCAAAGCGGGCGATTTCATCGACCGCTACGTGTTCCCCGACGGCGAGCTGATCGGCTCCGGCCGGATCATCTCCGAGATCCAGAACATCGGTCTCGAGGTGCTGCACGAGGAGAACCTGCGCGAGCACTACGCGCTGACCTTGCACGAGTGGTGTAAGAACCTGGTGGCCAACTGGGACGCCTGCGTCGCGGAGGTCGGTGAGGGCACCGCGAAGGTGTGGGGCCTCTACATGGCGGGTTGCCGGCTCGGCTTCCAGCGCAACGTGGTTCAGCTGCACCAGGTGCTCGGGGTCAAGCTGCCCCCGGACGGCGCATGGACCGTACCGCTGCGCCCGTGGTGGCAGCCGTAACCGGGTTCGCTCAGTAGGCGCTGCTGCCCGCCTCGTTCAGGACTTCGTCGAGGAACGGGGCGGGCAGTTCGATGTCGCCGACCTGCGCCGAGGCGGGCAGGTCGGTCCGCAGGACGCGCAGGATCCCGACCACGCCGGGCCCCGCGTCCAGCAGCGGCCTGGTCCAGCCGAGGCCGGCGCAGGTCGCGACGGCGGGCAGTAGCAGATTGGTGGCCTCGCCGACCCAGCCAGCGGCGGCCAGGCATTCCGCGAGCAGCACCGCGGCGTCCAATTGGGCGCGCGGACGGCGCTTTTGCAGGGTGTGGTCGTACAGCGCGCGGGCGCGGCGGACCGCTCGGTCCTCGGAGCCGTGCCGGTGTTCGGCCAGCAGCGCGCGAATCGCGGCGAGTTCCTCGGCTTCGGCGGTGAGCAAGGCGCCGCCGGTCAGCCGATGCGCTGCTTGCAACGGCGTCGATTCGCTGAGATCGGTGTACCGGCGTTCGCCCGGCTCCAGCGGCAGGCCCAGGCGGAGCCGTTCGGCTCGGATGTGCGCGGCCAACCGGGCCAGGCGGTTGTCGGCGGCGATGCGCGCGCCCTCCTCCAGTCGCGTGGCCGCGGTGAGCAGGTCCCCGCCGACCGCCTTGACCCTGGCGCCGACGACGAAAGTGGAGATCAGGAAGTCCACCGGCCCGACCCGGGTGACCAGCTCGTGACTCTCGTCGAGCAGCCGGTCGGCGGTTTCCAGATCGCCCCGGCGATAGCTCATCTCACCGAGCAGCGCCGCGGCGACGCGCACCGCGTGCGAGCGTGGTCCGGAACGCTCGCGCGCGGAGTCCCACGCCTGCTGGAAGCAACTCGTGGCGGTGGCGACGTCGAGTTGCTCGTAGGCGGCCGCGCCCTGGCCGCAGCGGCCGAACACCAGGCCCAGCGGGTCCTTCGAGCGCTCGTGGTACTCCTCGGCCCACTCCTGCATCTTCCTCGCGCCCTCGAAGTCGAACCCGCACAGGCGCACGAAGGTGGTCAAGTTCGCCGCGGTCGAGACGGTCCACGCCGGGAGGTCATCCGGTTCCCGCAGGCAGTCGGCGACCCGGTCCAGCACGCCTTCGGTGCGGTCGCGCGCGATCTGGTCCGACGCGGCCAGCACCGCAGCCTGGCAGCGCTGCACACGCACGTCGGCGTCGCTCGTGGAACCGCGGGCCAGGATGTTGGACAGCCTGCCGAGGGCGTTGCGCGCCGCGCCGGACTGCTGCAGGTTGACATTCGCCCTGGCCACCGCCATCAGCAATTTCGAGCGCGAGGCCACCTGCTGCATCGGCAGTTTCGACACGCTGCCGAGCAGGGTGGCCAGCCGGGAACCGTCGATGAGGTCCATGCCGCCGCCCTCGAGCAGGTCGAGCGCCATCTTCAGGTCGGTCGCGGCCAGTGCGTGATCGACCGATTTGCGCAGCAGCTGATGTTCGGCGTACCAGCGTGAAGCCTTGCGGTGCAGCGACTTCACCTTGCCCGGGTGGACGCGCTCCAGCCGGGTCCGCAGATGCTCGGCGAACAGCGGCTGCATCCGGAACCACTCCGGGTCGTGCTGGATGCGCCGTAGGAACAACTCGCGCTGCTCGGCCTGTTCGAGCAGCTGTTCGGCGTCCGGCTCCTCGGACAACGCCGCGGCGAGCGAGCCGCACACCCGCTCGGTCACCGCGATCGACATCAAGAACTCGAGCATTCGCGGTTCCAAGGTGTCGAGCACGTTCTCGGCGAGGTATTCGCGGATGCCGTGGTTGCCCTCGGAGAGCGTGGCGATCAGCTGGGCGGGGTCGGCGTTGCCACGCAGCGACAGTCCGACCAGTTGGATGGCCGCGGGCCAGCCGTCGGTGGCGATGTGGATATCGGTGACCTGCTCGGGAGTGAGGTCGAATCCGTTGCGCTCCACCAGGATCTGCCTGGTCTCCGCTTCGGTGAGGCGCAACGCGGCCGAGCCGATCTCGACCAGTTCGTCGTGCACCCGCATGCGGCTGGTCGGCAGGCCGGACTGCTCTCGGCTGGTCACGACGAACCGCAGGTGGTGGCAACCGTTGTCGAGCAGGGCTTCCATCGCCCGATGCGCACCCGCGTCGGTGATCCGCTGCCAGTCCTCGACAATCACCACGACCGTCTTGCCCGCCGTATGGATCTCGTCGATGAGGGTGGGGATCACGAACGCGGCGGCGTCGGCCGGCCGCTCCTCCAGCACCTGTTCCAGACCCGCGCCGACGTCCGGGTGGACCCGGCGAATGGCCTGGATGAGGTGGGCCAGCAGCCAGATCTCGTTGTCGTCGTCGCGGTCGATCCCGATCCAGGCGACGGCGGCGTCGCCCTCGGTGAGTTCGGCGCGCCACTGCGCGGCCAGCGTGCTCTTGCCGAATCCGGCGGGCGCGTGGATAACGGCGAGCCTGCGCCGCCCGCCCCCGCGCAGGATGTCCAGCAGACGCGGCCGGGGTATCGGATCCCGGGTGGGCGTCGGAGGACGGAATTTGGTCACGGCGGTCGGCGGTGTCGTCGTCGCGGACACGGGATGCTGCGAGACGGCGGGACGCAGCGTCAACGGCCAGCTGCGCCGGGCGGTGACCGCGGGACGAGAGCCGGTCCAGGCCACGGTCGGTTCGCCGATCGCGGTCGGCGCCGCCGCTTCGACCTCCGGCGTGGTGTCCAGCAGTGCCATCTCGTCCGGCAGCTGGTCATGGCTGCGCTGCACCGCACGCAGCATCTCGCCGAACTCGTAGGCACTGGCCGGGCGATCCCGCGGACTGGGAGCCATCGCGTGTTCGATGACGGTGGCCACATCCGGTGGAATGTCCTGTGCACGGAGGTCGGGTATCGGCTGGGTGGTGATTCGCAAGAACTGCGCGACTACCCGCTCGCCCGCCTGCCGCTCGAAGGCCGCGTGCCCGGTGAGCAGGGCGAACAGCGTCGATCCGAGGCCGTAGACGTCGGAGCGGATGGTCGGCTCGTCGCCTTTGAGCACCTCCGGCGCGGTGAACGCGGGTGAACCGGTGATCATGCTGCTCGAGGTGCGGAACCCGCCGGGAATGCGGGCGATGCCGAAATCCGTCAGCTGCGGCTCGCCGTAGCCGCTGAGCAGCACGTTGGCCGGTTTCACGTCGCGGTGCAGGATGCGGGCGCGGTGCGCGCTCTCGATGGCGCCCGCCAGCTTGACGCCGGCGCGCAGCGAGTCCGCCCACGTCAACGGGCCTTGATCGCGGATCAGCTTCTCCAGCGACCCGTGCGTGCAGTACGGCATGACGATCAGCGGCATGCCGGTCGCCGTCACGTCCACCTGGAGGATGTCGACGATGTTCGGGTGACCGGACAGCCTGCCCATCGCCTGTTCCTCGCGGAGGAACCGCTCGCGGCTCTCCTCGTCGATCTCCGAGGGGAGCACCTTCACCGCGACCACGCGATCCAACGCGGTCTGGACGCAGCGGTAGACCACGCCGAACCCGCCGCGACCGATCTCCACCGCTCCGGACAGGCCCATCGCCTCCAGTTCGTCGGCGATGTCGACGGGTGTCTGCCGCTGTGTGTTCGTTTCGGCCGCAGTCGATTCGGGGCGCACCCGGCCCGAACGCGTCTGTGGATTCATGTGATCACCTCGAACTCACATCGAATCGGCGACATCGGCGACCAACTCCGCGCCGACACCCCGGACGTCGTGTCCGATATGTCTGCGCATATTCCAACGTAGCGCGGTGCGGTATCACACGGGTGACGTTTCCGGAGAGGACGGGTGTGTCTCGGATCCGCGTGTTTCGCGCCGCGCAGCGGTGGGGATCGAGGGTCTTCGCAGACGTCGCCTCGGCTCATGACCACACCGCCACATCGGGTTCACCAGGAGGGTTACCCCACGAGGATGGCGTCAAGCAAGCGCCGTGCTAAGTTGCTTCTGCACGGAGTTTTCTTCTTTCGAGAAGCCTGTTTATATCGGTAGAAGTTGGACGTGGAGGAATTCGGTGTCAACGCCTGATCCCGACGATGATTCCGCGGCACGCGGCCTACCACCGGACGCGGGTTCGGTCTATCGGCGTTACCTGAGCGCGGTCATGTTGCACGGACAAGCCGGCGCGCGGGCGGTCGACCTGGGCGCCACCGACCTCTACGCGCTCAACATCCTCGAACTGGCGGGACCGATGACGCCCGGCGAGCTCGGCGCGCGCAGCGGACTGACCACCGGCCCCACCACGCGGCTGATCGACCGCCTGGAGGACGCCGGTTACGTCCGCCGCGCGCCCGTCCCGGGCGACCGGCGCAAGGTGACCGTCGAATTGATCGGCAAGCCCGCCGATCTCGACGAGGTCCTCGCCCCCGCGCGACAACGAATCGGCGAGATCATCCGCGGCTACGCACCCGAACAGCAGGAGGTGCTGTTCGACTACTTCACCAGGGCCGCCGCCGCGTACCAGGCGGCCGCCGAGGAGTTGCGTCCGGCGGACTAGGCGACGGCCAGGGCGATGATCTGGGTGATCTGACGGCTGTCGAAGTTGTCGTCGCTCACCAGGACGAGGGTCCGTTCGCCGGAAGGCAGGCGAGGACCCCAGGTCATGCCCTCCACGTTGTCGACGGCGGAGAGCCCGACGTCGTCGAGGTCGATCAGCAGCCGCTTGGTCATCGGACGCGCGGTGCCGATCGGGGCGTCGAGGATGTTGGTCGCCGCGCTCAGGTCCGCCTCGTAGACGCGAATCTTGTTGGGCGTGCCCGGCGAGAAGGACCGTTCCAGCACAAGGAGTTTCGTGGGGTCGAGCGGATCGGCGGCGAGGATGGACGCGATCCCGGTCTCGCCGCGGCCTGGTTCAGGCCGCGATTCGGCGAAGATCGGTTCCACCGGATACGCGTACTGGGCCAGCAGCGGACCGGATCGAGCCTGGATGGTGATGCGCGTGAGCGCTCCGCTGGTCGTGGTCGCCGCCGGGCCGTCCGGCAGAAGCGGCCCCTCCATCGAGGTCGCGAACAACGCGCCCGCGGCGAGGAAGGTCGCCCCCTCCAGCGCGGCGTTCCGCCGGGGACCGGCGTCGGGACGCATCCGTTCGTTGTCGGGAATCGGCAGCTCACCGACGTAGGAGCCGTCCGGGTGCGTGATCCGCACAGACGGGTCGTCCAGCACGGCGCCGGCCCGCTCGCCTTCTTGCGTCCAGTAGTAGTCGCCGGTCCACGGGTCCACCCGGATCTCCTCCGGGTCCACCGACATCGGCGGGTAGACGGCGCCCGTCGCGGTCGGCAACGGTCGCGTGCCGGTGAAGGTCACCGGTCCGACACCGCCTTCGCCGACCTCGATGCGCGCGGTGTAATACCGGGCCGGGTTCTTGCTCGACCGATCGTCGCTGATCAGCACGAATTCACCGGTACGAGGGGAGTAATCGATTCCGGAGAGACCACCGACGACGGTGCCCTCGAAATCCGAATTCGATGCGATCGTCTGCTCGCCGAGCAAGCGCGCCGAGGGCGCCGCCACCGGGGCGGCGGCCGCGACCGGGGCCGAGGCGAGCGCGAGGGCGCAACCGGCGATCAGAACAGGGCGACTACGTCTCGGCACGGCTGCCAACCTATCCGGCCGAACGGACGCGACGGTGAACGGGCCGGAAAACGACGGAAGCCCGCCACCGCGAAACACGGTGGCGGGCTTCGCCCTTGCCTTGCGGCGGAAACTACTTACGCAGCGAGGCCGGGACCTCGAAGCGCTCGCCGTAGTTCTTGGCGAGGTAATCGGCGCGTTCCACGAAGGCCTCCTGGCCACCCGGGTAACCGACGATGAACTGGTGCACACCACCGGTCCAGGCCGGGAAGCCGATGCCGAAGATCGAGCCGATGTTGGCGTCGGCGGTGGAGGTGAGCACGCCCTCGTCGAAGCACTTCTGGGTCTCGATCGCCTCCGCGAACAGCATGCGGTCGATCAGATCCTGCAGCGGCACACCGAAGTCCGCCGTGGTCTTGAAGTGCTCACGCAGGCCCGGCCACAGACCAGTGCGCTTGCCGTTCTCGTCGTACTCGTAGAAGCCCGCCTTCTCCAGACGGCCCGGACGACCCTCGGACACCATGTAGTCGATGACGTCCTGCGCCGGGTGCCGCTTGACGCCCAGGGTGGTGTCGCCCGCCTGGGCGGCTTCCAGGGTCTCCTTGGCGATCTTCTGCATGAGCTTCATGTTCAGCTCGTCCGACAGCTGCAGCGGCGCGGCCGGGTAGCCCGCCTGCAGACCGGCCTGCTCGATGGTGGCGGGCTCGATGCCCTCCTTCAGCATGGCGATCGCCTCGTTGACGAAGGTGCCGATCACGCGCGAGGTGAAGAAGCCGCGGCTGTCGTTGACGACGATCGGGGTCTTCTTGATCGCGAGGGTGTAGTCGAACACCCGGGCCAGGGCCTCGTCCGAGGTCTTCTCACCCTTGATGATCTCCACCAGCGGCATCTTGTCGACCGGCGAGAAGAAGTGGATGCCGATGAAGTCCTCCTGGCGCTTCACGCCGGTCGCCAGACCGGTGATCGGCAGGGTGGAGGTGTTCGAGCCGAGCAGCGCGTCGGGGGTGACGATGTCCTCGATCTCCTGGAACACCTTGTGCTTCAGCTCGGTGTTCTCGAAGACTGCCTCGATGACGAAGTCGACGCCGGCGAAGTCGGCCGCGTCCGCGGTCGGCTTGATCCGGTCCAGCAGCGCCTTGGACTTCTCCTCGGTGGTCTTGCCCCGGGACAGCGCCTTGGCCTCGATCTTCTCAGAGTAGTTCTTGCCGCGCTCGGCCGCCTCGATGGAGACGTCCTTCAGCACGACCTCGTAGCCCGCCTTGGCCGAGACGTAGGCGATGCCTGCGCCCATCATGCCCGCGCCGAGCACGCCGACCTTCTTGATCTCCTTCTTCGGCACGTCCTTCGGACGCGAACCGCCGTTGTTGATCGTCTGCAGGTCGAAGAAGAACGCCTGGATCATGTTCTTCGCGACCGGGCCGGTGAGCAGGTGCACGAAGTAGCGGGACTCGATCAGCGACGCGTTGTCGATGTCGACCTGCGAGCCCTCGACCGCGGCGGACATGATGGCGCGCGGCGCAGGCATGTTCGCACCCTTGAGCTGCTTGCGCAGGTTCGCCGGGAACGCGGGCAGGTTCGCCGCGAAGGCGGGCGAGGACGGGGTGCCGCCGGGGATCTTGAAGCCCTTCTTGTCCCAGGGCTGCACACCGGCTTCGGGGTTGGCCTTGATCCACGCCTTGGCCGCGGGAACCAGTTCCTCGATCGAGCCGACGAGCTCGTCGATCAGACCGATCTCCTTGGCCTTGGCCGGCTTGTTGCGCTGGCCCTGCAGCAGCACCTGCATCAGGGCGTTCTGCAGGCCCAGCATGCGCACGGTGCGGATGATGCCGCCGCCCGCGGGCAGCAGGCCGAGGGTGGCCTCCGGCAGACCGATCTGCGAACCCGGCACGTCCGCCGCGATGCGGTGGTGAGTGGCCAGCGCGATCTCCAGACCGCCGCCGAGCGCGGCGCCGTTGATGGCCGCGACGACCGGCTTGCCCAGCTGCTCCAGGCGACGCAGGGCGCTCTTGATCTCGGTGAGCTCCTCCATCAGCGCCTGGGCGTCGTCCGGGCCGACCTTCATCATGTTCTTCAGGTCGCCACCCGCGAAGAAGGTCTTCTTCGCGGAGGTCAGCACGACACCGGTGATGGTGTCCTTCTCCGCCTCGAGCCGGTCGACGGTGGCGGTCATCGACTTCTTGTACAGCTCGTTCATCGTGTTGGCGCCCTGGTTCGGGTCGTCCATCGTCAACACGACGATGCCGTCCGAATCCTGCTCCCAACCGATCATGTTGGTTTCGCTCACAGCTCTGTTGTCTCCTTGGTGAATTAGCGGCGTTCGCGGCCCTACGTGGTTACGCAGGCTGCCGTCTCCGGGCCTGACGCTCACGCCGCCGTAAATCTTCAGCTGTCGGTTGGGAAATCAGACCCGCTCGATGATGGTGGCCACGCCCATGCCGCCGCCGATGCACAGCGTGATCAGCGCGTAGCGGCCGTTGCGGCGCTCCAGCTCGTCGACCATGGTGCCGGTGATCATCGCGCCGGTCGCACCCAGCGGGTGGCCCATCGCGATCGCGCCGCCGTTGACGTTCAGCTTCTCGTCCGGGACGTTCAGGTCCTTCTGGAACTTCAGCACCACGGAGGCGAACGCCTCGTTGATCTCGACCAGGTCGATGTCGTCGAGGGTCAGGCCCGCCTTGGCCAGCACCTTCTTGGCGGCCGGGGTCGGACCGGTGAGCATGATGGTGGAGTCCGCGCCGCTGGTGGCGGTCGCGACGACGCGCGCACGCGGGGTCAGGCCGGAGGCCTTGCCCGCCTCTTCCGTGCCGACGAGCACGAGCGCGGCGCCGTCGACGATGCCGGAGCTGTTGCCGCCGTGGTGCACGTGGTTGATCTTCTCCACGAAGTGGAACTTCTGCAGCGCCACCGCGTCGAAGCCACCCATCTCACCGATCACGGCGAAGGACGGCTGCAGCTTGGCCAGGTCCTCGGCGGTGGTGCCGGGCCGCATGTGCTCGTCCTTGTCCAGCACGACGATGCCGTTCTGGTCCTTGACGGGGACAATCGACTTGGCGAAGTACCCGCCGGTGGTGGCCTTGGCGGCCAGCTCCTGCGAGCGCACCGCGTAGGCGTCGACGTCGTCGCGGCTGAAGCCCTCGATGGTGGCGATCAGGTCGGCGGAGACGCCCTGCGGGACGAAGTAGGTGTCGTAGTTGGTGGCCGGGTCGAGCGCCCAGGCGCCGCCGTCGGAGCCCATCGGCACGCGCGACATGGATTCGACGCCACCGGCGATGACCAGGTCATCGAAGCCGGAGCGCACCTTCTGGGCCGCGAGGTTGACCGCCTCGAGGCCGGAGGCGCAGAAGCGGTTGAGCTGGAAGCCACCCACGGTGTCGGGCAGGCCGGCCACGGTGACCGCGGTACGGGCGATATCCGCGCCCTGGTCGCCGACCGGCGCCACCACGCCGAGGATCAGGTCGGAGATCCGGTCCTCGTCGAGGTTCGGGAAGCGGCCGCGCAGCTCCTGGATCAGACCAACAGTCAGATCGATCGGCTTGACCGAGTGCAGCGAGCCGTTCTTCTTGCCACGGCCGCGCGGAGTGCGGATGGCCTCGTAAATGTAGGCCTCTGTGGTCATGGAGTGTTCCTTCCTCAATGTGCTGCGGCCGGACGTATGCCCGTCCGAGCGCGGGTGTGCGGCGACACCGCGGGTGCGGCATGGCTGCGGCTGACCTCGCCGACCGGCCTTGCGGCCGACCGTTCCTAACGCTGTACAAAACCAGGCAGGCAACAGCGGACGCACGACCCGGTCGCCCGTACGCCTGGGCATACCATAGAACGTCGGCGTACCGAAGCTCCCGGCTACCCGTCCATACTACCGTGGAGTGCGAACTCCGGTTAACTTAACGTCGCGAGAACGGTGGTTGTCAACCATCCAGCCGTGTGGCACCCAGCTCACTCTTCAGCAATTCGAGGGCGACCTCGTCCGGGTCGCGCCGGTCGCCGGGAGCCACCGGATCGGCCGCGGCGGCCATCATCTCCTGCTCCTCCTCCGGCGTCGAGGCCGGGACGACCCCGTCGCGGTCCCAGCCGCGCTCGGCCGGAGCGTCGTTCGCGCTCGGCCCGGCGTCGTACGGCGGATAGTCCGCGGGGCCCGGGTCGTCGGGCAGGTCCGGGTAGTCGGGCGGCGGGATGTCGTCGTCCGCGGGATACGGACGCGCGTCGGCTCCGCCCGCTCGGGAACGCCCCGCGTTGCCCGCCTTGTCGGCGCTCGCGTTCCTCGTCTGGCTCGGGCGGGAGAACCGTGGCGGGGCAGCGGCGCCCGAAGCACGTCCTGCCGCGTTGCCGGATTCACGTCCCGGCTGATTGCCCGCCTGCCCGCGGGTACGGTTGCCCGCTCCGCCCGCCCGTGGCGCCGCCGCGGGCCGTGGCGCCGCGCCACCGGCTTCCCAGCGCACCTCGTGGTCGCGTCCGAGCACCGCCCGTACCGCCGACCGCACCGCTTCCAGATTCCGTGGATCGGACAGGCGCTGGGCCAACGGCGCATGCTGGTGCGCGAAGACGATGACCGCGCCCTCCACCCGGGCGACCGACGCGCCGGCGAGCATCGCCTGCACGGCCGCGCCGAACTCCCGCACTTTCGCCCGGATGTCCGCCCAAGCGGCTTCCACTTCGCGCAGCAGATCATCGCTCGAAACCGCGGAAGAACCGGCTGCGGGCTCCGGCGAGGACGTTTGCGCGTCCCGCGCCTCCCGACCGACGGCAGAACGTCGCGCGGCAGCCGAATCGGCGGCCCCGCGAGCGGGTCCGGCAGCAGAATCCCGCGCGGCACTCGAGTCCCCGGACCCGCGCTCACCCTCGACAGCAGAACCTCGCACGGCACTAGAGTCCGCAGCCCCGCGGCCGACAGCAGAGTCCTGGTTATCGCCCGTGTCCCGGGACCCGCGATCGGGCTCGACAGCAGAACCTCGGGCGACAGCCGAATCCGCAGCCCCGTGCACGGGTCCGACAGCAGGACCCCGCGCGACAGCCGAATCCGCAGCCCCGCAGCCGACAGCAGAGTCCCGGTTATCGCCCGAGCCCCCGGACCCACGATCGGGCTCCACAGCAGAACCTCGGGCGACAGCCGAATCCGCAGCCCCGCGATCCTGGCCCACAGCCGAGTCCCGCGCATCACTCGACTCCCCGACCCCACGCTCACGTCCGACAGCAGACTCCCGCGCAGCAGCCGAGTACATGCCTCCCTGGTCGGGGCGCACAGCAGATTGCCGCGCGCCACCCGAGTCCGGGGCTCCGCGATCGCGATCGGCGGCGGGCGACGCCGCCTGCGGGCCCGAAGGCCGAGAACCCACCGCCTGCTCGGCCGGTGAAGACCCCGTCGGCGATGCGACATCGGAACCGCCTTGCGGGGCAGCGGGTTCGGAAGAAACGCGCCTGGTTCCGACGCCACCACCTTCCACGTCGCCTGCCGACCCGGCCACCCCCGGCGTGGCCCCAGATGCGGCGGCCGTCCCGATGGTCGGAGCACTCGTCTCGGCGCTCGCGCTCGGCCCTCCCACCGGCATCGTCCCCACCGGCCGACTGCCGGGCACAGCAGCGGAGTCCGTTTCGGATACCGGCGCGGCAGGCTCCGCGCCACCGGTCCGGGCCGGAACGCCTGCGGAAGGACCACCACCGGCTTCAGCAGCCGAGGGACCGCCTGGGGCCGACGCGCCACCGGCCGGCAACCGCAGACGCTCGCTGCCCGCGGATTGCCCACCGCCACGCGGCCCGGCCATATCGGGAGATGATTCTGTTCCCGGCCCACTGCTCGATGCCGAGCGCTCGCCGAATTCCGCGTCAGCGGACGCGCCTGGGGCGGGCGCCGCCCCCTCCGCACCACCGGTCCGCGCCGGAACGCCTGCGGAAGGACCACCACCGGCTTCAGCAGCCGAGCGACCGCCCCCGCGGTTCTCCCGAATCGCGGCCAGCGCCTCGGCGCCTCGGCGACGGGACGGCCCGGCCGCGGCCGCCGGGGCGGAAGCAGGCGGCGGGGACGCGGCGGGGGCGGAACCGACGGACCCGCCGGCCAGTCCGCGTTCCAACCGTTCCAACCGCTGCAGCGTGGCGGATTCCGCGTCGGACACCGAGGGCAGCAGCATGCGCGCGCAGACCACTTCGAGCAGCAGCCGCGGCGCCGTGGCTCCGCGCATCTCGCCCAGCCCCTCGTGCAGCAGCTCGGCGTAGCGGGTGAGGGTGGCCGAGCCCAAACGCGCCGCCTGGTCACGCATCCGGTCGAGCACGTCTTCGGGGCCGGTGACCAGGCCGCGTTCGGTGGCGTCGGGCACCGCCCGCAAGAGGATCAGGTCGCGGAAACGATCGAGCAGGTCCACGGCGAAACGCCGAGGGTCGTGGCCTGCCTCCATCACTCGGTCGACGGTGCCGAACAGCGCGGCGCCATCGTCGGCGGCCAGCGCTTCGACCGCGTCATCGATCAGTGCCACGTCGGTGACGCCGAGCAGCGAGACCGCGCGGGCATAGGTGACGCCCTCGGGGCCCGCGCCGGCCAACAGCTGGTCGAGCACGCTGAGGCTGTCGCGCGGCGACCCGCCGCCCGCGCGAATCACCAAGGGGTACACGGCTTCTTCGACCGGTACGTGCTCCTGCTCGCAGATCCGCCCGAGCAGTCCGCGCATCGTGGCGGGGGGCAGCAGCCGGAACGGGTAGTGATGCGTCCGCGACCGGATGGTGGGCAGCACCTTGTCCGGCTCCGTGGTCGCGAAGATGAAGATCAAGTGCGCCGGCGGCTCCTCGACGATCTTGAGCAGCGCGTTGAACCCGGCGGTGGTCACCATGTGCGCCTCGTCGACGATGAACACGCGGTACCTGGACTCGGCGGGCGCGTAGAAGGCGCGGTCACGCAGTTCCCTGGTGTCGTCGACGCCGCCGTGGCTCGCGGCGTCGAGCTCGATGACGTCCAGATTGCCCGGACCGCCGGGCCCCAGCGCCACACAGGACGAGCAGGTGCCGCAGGGCGTCGAGGTGGGCCCCTCCGCGCAGTTCAGCGAGCGGGCGAGGATGCGCGCCGAAGACGTCTTGCCGCAGCCGCGCGGACCGGAGAACAGATAGGCATGACTGATCCGCCCCGTGTCGAGCGCGGTACTCAGCGGGTCGGTGACGTGCTCCTGACCCACCACCTCAGCGAACGTTGCCGGTCGGTACTTCCGGTACAGAGCCACGGCCAGAGGTTACCGGCGACCGCCGACAAAGGACATTCCCGCCCGCCGCGTTCGAGGATGGCCCGATCGGAACAATTTATGTGATCTACATCACAACATGCGCATCGCCTTCTTCGGGGGCCGACCGGTACGCACGCGATAGCAACCTTAGAGCTATCGCTCACGCTGCACGAGGGAAGGTCGGACTTGCCCACCGAAGCATCCCGTCCGCGCCGGAAAATATGGACTCCTACCCCGATTCACCACGACTTTTTGGAAATAACGAAACCGTCACCATGGGTGACAGCGATGCAATCCGCTGGCTAACGTGGCACTCGGCAACTTCGGTAGCCAAACCTTCATCAGGTTGGTGACCCCGGCCGGTCCCTCATCCCGACCGGGGCACAACCTACCGAACTGAGCCCACGGGTGACCAGCGACCAATCCCCACTTCCACCGGAGGACCGTCCACCGTGTCGTGTGACGACATCGCCGCCGCCTGGCTGTCCAGCACCGATTTCGCAGGCGACCGCTCCGCCGTCGCCCTCTTGAGCCGCGCCATCAGCCCGCAGGAGTTCGCGATCAAGCGCGACTCGCTGCCGGTCACCGCGGCCGCCGATCCGACCACCGCGGCGGCCATCCTCGAACTCCTCGAACGCGGCCAGGTGCCCACCATGGCCGCGATCCGCACTCTGACCGCGCAGAACGAGATGCGCCGCGAGGCCGAGCGCATCGAACGGCTCGGCCGCCGCGCCCAGCGCAGTATCGACGACTTCGGCCGGGTGCTCGCCAAACTGGCGGACGCGCATTGGACCGCGCACGGCTACGGACCCACCCGGCGCGATGTGCTGTGCACAGAGCAGATCATGACCCTGATCCGCACCCGCGTCGGCAATATCGCGCCGTCGGCGGTCAAACACCTCTGGCTGATCGAGCGGGCCCAGCGCGCGGGGTGGATCGCTTCCAACGCCAATCCACGGTCCCTGTGCGCCGCCCGGCGTTTCTACGCCGCCCAGTACGGCAACCGGGTCTCGTTGCGCCCCGTGAACACCATCGGCACCGCGATCGCGACCTATCTGGCGGATTACCAGGCCGAGCACGGCCGCCCGCCGCGCTGGTCGGTGGTGGCGCAAGAACTGCGCGACGACCGGGGCCGCCGGATTTTCCACAACACCGCCGATGCCCGCGCCCAGCAGCTGTGGTTGACCACCGCGGAGTGGGTGGAGATGCGCGACGACCTGCCCGTGCCCGGGCGACGCGGTTTGCGTGCCATCCGTAGATCTCGTGGCTGAGCCGGAGCGGACCATGCGGACTCGACACCATAGGTTAACAGCGTTACTCTAACGCCGTTAACCTAGCGAGCGGAGCCGCGATGCTGACCCGGACAGCCCGATTCATCACCCGATCTCCGCGCGTGGTGCTGGCCGCTGCCCTGGTCATCGCCGTTCTGTGCGGTGTTTTCGGCGCCACCGCGCCCGCGCATCTGAAGTCCGGCGGGTTCACGTCGAACGAGGCCGAGTCCGCCCGCGTCGCCGAGCTGATCGCCGACAATTTCTCCGGCGCAGCGCCCAATTTCGTCCTGCTGGTCGGCTCGGACGCGGGGGCGGACGACCCGGCCACCAGGGCGGCGGGCATCGAGCTGGCCGATGCGCTGAAGAACCGCGGTGACGTGCAGGGCGTGCAGTCCTACTGGACCACCCCGCAACCGCTGGCGAACGCGTTGCGCAGCACCGACGGCAAGAGCGCTCTGGTCGTCGCCTACATCGACGGCGACGAGACGCAGGTCCAGAAGACCGCGAGCGAATTGGAGGGGCAGTTCGCCGGCGTCTCCAACGGCATCACAGTCCGCCAAGGCGGCATCGCCGCGATCTACCACGACGTCACCGAGCAGACCACCCGAGACCTCACCCTGGCCGAGGGCGTCGCCGTCCCGCTGTCGATGATCGTGCTGGTCCTGGTGTTCGGCAGCCTGGTGGCCGCGGCCCTCCCGCTGACCATCGGCGTGTTCGCCATCCTGGCGACGCTGGCGCTGCTGCGCCTGTGCACGCTGTTCACCGATGTCTCGATCTACGCGTTGAACATGACGACGGCGATGGGTCTGGCGCTGGCCATCGATTCCAGTTTGTTCATCGTCAGCCGCTTCCGGGAGGAGCTGGCGCGCGGCCTGGATCCGGCCGCGGCCACCATCCGGTCCGTGCAGACCGCGGGCCGCACCGTGTTGTTCTCCGCGCTCACCGTCGCGCTCTCGCTGGCCGTGCTCAGCGTGTTCGACCTGTACTTCCTGAAGAGTTTCGCCTACGCGGGCGTCGCGGTCGTCGCCGCGGCGGCGGCCGCGTCGATCCTGGTGCTGCCCGCCGCGCTGGTCCTGCTCGGGCACCGGGTGAACTCCCTCGACCTGCGAGCTCCGTTGCGCCGCCTGTTCCGGCGCGACGCGCCCGCACCCGGTCCGCACGCGCCCGAGGACAGCGGTTGGTACCGGCTGGCCGGCGTGGTGATGCGGCACGCGGCTCCGGTCGCGATCGTGATCATCGCCCTGCTGCTGGCACTCGGCGCACCGTTCCTGTCGGTGCAGTTCGGTTATCCCGACGACCGGGTGCTGCCGGAAACCGCGTCCAGTCGCCAGGTCGGCGACGCCATGCGCACCCAGTTCCCTCAGGCCGACCCGGTCGCCAGCACCACGATCGTGCTGGACGGCTATCGCGGCGACACCGCGGCGCTCGGTGGATACGCCGCCGAACTGTCCAAGGTCGAGGGCGTGCCCGCCGTCCTCTCCGCCGCCGGGGTCTACGTGACGGGCGCGCGGGTCGCGCCCGCACCGCCCGGGATGAGCAACGACACCGGCACCTACCTGAGTGTCGCGACGAAGCTCGATCCGTTCTCCCCCGCCGGTGACCGTCAACTGAACGCGATCCGGGCCGTCCCGGCGCCGGGCGAGGCGCTCTTCGGCGGCGCTGCGGCGGCCAACGCCGACTCGCTGCAGGCGCTGGCCGCCCGGCTTCCGCTCGCGGCCGCCCTGATCGCCCTCACCACGTTTATCGTGTTGTTCCTGTTCACGGGCAGCGTCGTGCTGCCGATCAAAGCGCTCGTGCTGAACACGCTGTCGCTGGCCGCCGCCTTCGGCGCGATGGTCTGGGTGTTCCAGGAAGGCCACCTTTCCGGGCTGCTCGGTTTCACCGCGGTCGGCTACCTGGTGCCGACCATGCCGATCCTGATGTTCTGCCTGGCCTTCGGCCTGTCCATGGACTACGAGGTGTTCCTGCTGTCGCGGGTGCGCGAGGAGTGGCTGGCCACCCACGACAACACCCGCGCGGTGGCGGTCGGCCTGGCTCGCACGGGCCGGATCTTCACCGCGGCCGCCGTGCTGATGGCCATCGTGCTCGGCGCGCTGGTGACCGCGAAGGTGTCGTTCATGCAGCTGCTCGGCCTCGGTCTCACGCTGACCGTGCTCGCCGACGCCACGATCATCCGCGGTCTGCTCGCGCCCGCGCTCATGCGCCTGCTCGGTCCGCTCAACTGGTGGGCGCCCGCACCGCTGGCCCGCCTGCACGCCAAGATCGGTCTGACCGAGGGCGAGGAGGACGCCGCCGCCCGTCCGCTGGAAACCGCAGGGCGGGCATGATCGGCGGCAGACGCCCACGCTCGCCGCGCGGTTCCGGCGCGCAGCTGCGCGAGGAGATCCTGCGCGCCACGGCCGACCTGCTCACCAGGACCGGGCACGCCGATGCCGTCTCGATCCGGGCGGTGAGCAAGCTGGTGGGTGTGAGCGCGCCGTCGATCTACCGGCACTTCGCCGACAAGGACGAGCTCATCGAGGCGGTGGTCGCCCAGGTCTTCGAAGACCTGGCCGACGCGATGCGGGCGGCCACCGATCCCGCGGCCTCCCCGGTGACGCAGTTGCACGAGCAAGGCATGGCCTACGTCCGCTTCGCCCTCGCGCATCCCGAGCAGTACCGGCTCGCGACCGCGCCCACCGAGACCGAAGGCGCGGTGGATCAGGTCCTCACCAGCGGGGCGTTCCAGCATTTCGCGGCCACGGTGCGCAAATGCATGGACGACGGGACGATGGCGCCGCGCGACCCGCGGCCGATCGTGCTGGAGCTGTGGTCCGTCGCCCACGGCATCGCCTCCCTGCTGCTGGCCAAGCCCTTCCTGCCCTGGGGCGACGCGGAAGCAGTCGCCTCGCGCGTGATGGGCGCGGCGTGCCTCGGCTACAGCGTGCTCGACCTGGTCGGCGCGGACCCGCCCACGCCGGACACGGTCACCACGTGGCTGCGCCGCGTCAGGAAGGGCTCGCCGCCGGCCTGACCGCGCTCGAGCCGATCGATTGTCGACCCGCTAGCGACCGTTCGGTAACTTCCTTCCAGCGCACGCGCGCGGAAGGAGTGCACCCTTGTCCCCGACCATCGATCCGGCGGCCACCGCCTGGCTGCTCGTCAGCACGGCCCTCGTCCTGCTCATGACCCCGGGCCTGGCCATTTTCTACGGCGGGATGGTGCGCTCGACCGGCGTACTCAACATGTTGATGATGAACTTCATCGCGATCCCGCTGGTGACCGTCACCTGGCTACTTCTCGGCTACAGTCTGGCGTTCGGCGCCGACGCGGGCGGCGGCCTCATCGGTGGCCTCGGTCACCTCGGCATGGCGGGCATCGATCCCGGCTCGGTGCGCGGTTCGGTGCCCGAATTGTTGTACGCGACGTTCCAGCTCACCTTCGCCGTGTTGACCGCCGCTCTGGTCAGCGGCGCCATCGCCGACCGCGCCAAATTCTCCGCGTGGATGGTCTTCGTGCCGCTGTGGACGCTGGTGGTGTACGCGCCGATCGCCCACTGGGTGTGGGGCCCGGACGGTTGGCTCGCCTCGTTCGGCGCGCTGGACTACGCGGGCGGCCTGGTGGTGGAGATCGCCTCCGGCGCGTCGGCCCTTGCCCTCGCGCTGGTGCTCGGCCCGCGCATCGGGTTCCGCACCGACGCGATGCGACCGCACAATCTGCCGTTCGTGTTGCTCGGCGCGGGCCTGCTGTGGTTCGGCTGGTTCGGCTTCAACGCCGGTTCGGCGCTGGCGGCCAATGGCCTCGCCGCGGCCGTCTTCCTGAACACGCTGGTGGCAGGCTGCCTCGGCATGCTCGGCTGGCTCGCGGTGGAGCAGATCCGCGACGGCAGGCCCACCACCTTCGGCGCCGCGTCCGGCGTAGTGGCCGGCCTGGTCGCCATCACTCCCTCCTGCGGGTCGGTGAACACCTTGGGCGCGCTGCTGGTCGGGCTCGCGGCGGGCGTGCTGTGCTCGTTCGCGGTGGGGTGGAAGTTCAAGGCGGGCTTCGACGATTCCCTCGACGTGGTCGGCGTGCACTTCGTCGGCGGCATCGTCGGCACCGTGCTGATCGGCCTGCTCGCCACCGAGGTGATGACCGGCGGCGTCGAGGGCCTGCTGTTCGGCGGTGGGTTCACGCAGCTCGGCAAACAACTGGTGGCGGTGCTCGTCGTCGCGGCCTACGCGTTCGGCGTCTCGTTCGCGCTCGGCAAGGGCATCGACCGGCTCGTCGGATTCCGGGTCAGCAAGGAGGACGAGACCGCGGGCATCGACTTCGCCCTGCACGCCGAGACGGCGTACGCCGAAGGGGTGCACGGCCACGCGCCGCGCCGCCTCGGCGAGGGGCATTTCGGGCGTCCACACCCGGATCGCGCCCTCGAAGACGGTCAGCACGACTGAAATGGTCGGCGGCGATGCGGATCGCCATGGCGCCTATCCGGCTCGCACCCCCGACCGCGGCTGAACGCCTGGTCACGCCGGATCGAGGTGTCGGTGTGCTGGACACTGTCGCCGCGCGAAAGCGTCGCGGCCACAGCCGGTCGGCCCCGCACCGACGTGAACCGACAGAATTCGCGTCGTCGGGAGAGTCCCCGGCCGCGCGGTGACCGCCTCAGCTGACCGAACTCGCCGACGCGGTGAACGTATTGCACTGCGCCGCACGGTTGTTGTCCAACCCCGTCTCGAACCACTGCCCGCCGTTCTCCGCGGAGCCGTGGTCGCGCATGTCCCCCGCCTGGTCGCCGCGCCCGTAGGCGTCCTTGCGCGCCAGGGTGAGCTGCGGGTCGGACAGCGACCCGCCCTTCGACGACGAGGACAGGTACATGCCGTCGAAGCAGTTGGCCTGCAACTCGACTCGCCGCGACAGTTCCAGTCCCTTGGAGCTGCGCGGTCCCACGTCGGCGCGCTCGCTGTTTGCCCTGCGCAGGATGCCGGACATGGCTTGCACGTGGTGGCCGTACTCATGCGCGAAGACCGAAAGGTAGACCACCCAGTTGTCCTTGAAGTAATCGGTCTGCAACTGGCTGATCGGCATGTAGATGGTCTTGTTCGCGGGGCAGTAGAACGCGGCGAAATTGCTGGTCGAACCGGTGCACGGCGTGGTGATACCCGCCGTGGTCGCGCTGACGTTCAACGCGGGCGGCGCAAACGGCAGATTCGCCTTGCGCAGCACGGGTTTCCATGCCGTCTCCAGGCACGACGCGGCGCTCTCGAAGAACTTGCGTGCGGCATCCACCTGAGTGCCCCACGGCGAGTAATCGCACCGCGCCGGAATCAACGTCGCGCTCGGATCCGTGAGCAACGGGTTGTTGCCGGTCTCCGACGGTCCGGACGAACCGTCCGGCTGGGCGTCGAACGTGAAGCTCGGCTGCGGACCGGACGCGTCGTTGTCGCCACGCCCCACCGAGATCGCATTGCGCACCAGCCCCGCCGCCACCACGAAGACGACGATGACCAGCAGCACCACCCATCCGCCGCCACCCCGTTTGCGGGGCGGCGGGTACGGCGGCCGCCCGGGCGGACCATAGGGCATCGGCGGTGGCACCGGCGGGCCGTAACCCGGTGGCGGGCCGTAGGCGGGCGGGGCATATCCCGCCGGGGGCCGGTACCCCGGAGGCGGACCATAACCGGGGGGCGGGCCGTAACCCGGCCGCGGGCCGTAGGGCGCACCGTAGCCGGGCGGCGGGACCGGACGCCCTCCATGCGGGACCGGTCCGTGTCCGTACGGTGGTTGTGTCACGCCCCCGTACCCCCTCGTCTCAGTGATCGCCGACAGCCGCTGACGCAGAATAGCAAGCTGTCTAGAGTAGGCGACCATGCTGACTTTTCGGGGGGCCGCCCTAGGCGCGCTGCTTCTCGCCATCGCGGGAATGTTCGCGACGGCCCCGGTCACCCAGGCCCAGCCCGAGCCGGGCGGCGTGGCCATCACCGCCGATCTGAAGCTGAACCGCGAGGGCATCCTCGAAGTGGTCGAACAGGTTTCGGTGCCGCCGGAGGGCTCCTTCCGGATGGTGCTTCCGCTGCGATTGAAGGTGAGCGACGACGCCGAACGCGTCTTCCGGGTTACCGACGTGGACACCGAGGGCGCGGGCACCGCGACGGTCGCCAACGACCAGTTCACCATCGAGGCCCGGCCCGGCGTCTCCACCTTCCGGTACTCGGTGCAGAACACCGTGAGTGACGCGCCGGGCACCCAGGTGTTCCATTGGCTCGGTGTGCTCAACACCGATATCGCGTCCATCAGTGCCTCGCTGATCAGTCCGAGCTTCGAAATGGGCATCGTCGACTGCAAACTCGGTCCGCCCGGCGCCACCCGGCCCTGCGCCGACGTCAAGATCGAAAGTGACGGCGTCCTGTTCCTGGAGCAGACCGACCTGCACAAAGGCGACGCGATCGACCTGACGCTGCAGTTGCCGCCCGGCACCGTGCCGAGCAACGCCGACGTGCGCGGCAGCGGCGACGCGGGCCCCTTCGCGATCACCGCACCGGTGCTCGCCGCGTTCGGCGTCCTGCTGCTCGCGCTGGCGGCGCTGGCCGCCTTCGTGCTGCGCGCCCGCCGCCGGGACGCGGCGGTGGGCGGCGGTTCGGAGACGATCGACCCGCTGCTGCGCGAGGGCGACCGCGTGCGGTTCACCTCGCCCGACGGCGCGCTGCCCGGCGAGGCGGGGTTGCTGCTGGACGGGCATGTCGATCCGGTCGACGTCGCCGCGACGGTGGTGGACCTCGCGGTGCGCCGGTATCTGCGGATCACGCCGCTCAGCGACAGCGACTGGCGGATCACCCGGGTGAACACGCCGGACGATCAGTTGCGCGCCTACGAGAAGGCCGTCTACGAGGCGTTGCTGCCGGACGGCACCGACGCGGTGACACTGGGCGAGTTGCGCAGGCCGGGGCGCGTGGCCTCCGGTCCGGTGCGCGCCGCTATGGTGGCCGACGCCGTCGCGCGGGGGAACTTCCTCGATCGCCGTCGCCCCGGCCTGGCGATGTGGCTCGGCGGGGCGCTGGTGCTCGCGGGCATCGTGGCGACCGTGGCCCTCGCGCTCACTTCGGGGCATGCCTTGGTCGGTGTCGCCATCGCGCTCGGTGGCGCCGCCGCGCTGCTCGCGCCACAGTATCTGCCGGTGCGGACGTCGCGCGGACTGGAGCTCGCCCGGCAGATCCGCGCACTCCAGCGCGGCCTGGAGAACACTCGGCGCGAACAGATCCCGCCGATCGATCAGGAGACCGTGTTCTCCCGCGCGCTGCCGTTCATGGTCCTCGGCGCACGCGCCGACAACTGGATCCGCGCCTTCCGCGACCTCGATCCGTCGGCGGACGCGCAACCGGGCGTCTACTGGTTCGGCGGCTTCGAACGCGACCGCAACCTGCGACGCTTCGCCGGGCACTTCCCGTTCTTCATCACCGCGCTGGAAGGGCTTTTCGCCGTAGCGGGCGATCCACACCGCTGACGTCACGCACACACGAGAAGGGCGACCGGCCAGTGCGGCCGGTCGCCCTTCGGCGTAGGTGCTCAGTCGATCGACGCGGTGCGCCGTACCGCGGCCAGCGGATCGGCGTAGAGGACGCTCAGCGAGGTCACCACCGCGGCGTATTCCTGGACCTTGCCGCCGAATCCGCTGATCCGGATATCGGTGGGCGGCAGCGAGGAACCCTGGTTGAACGCGCGGGCGACATGCGCGACCGCGGGCCGGTAGCCGGTGAAGGCCTGCCCCCCGAGGATCACTCGATCGGGGTTGAGCATGTCGCGCACCATCGCCACGGTGTGGCCGAGGATGGTGGCCCGTTCGGCGAGCAGTTCCCGCGCGGACTCCGAACCCGCTTCCGCGGCCCGGTGCAGGTCGGCGATGGTCGAACCCGCGGTGCCGTTGTACGCCGGGATGATGCCGCGGCCGACGGCCCTGGAGTGCAGCGACCGATCGCCGACGGTCACCTCCAAGCAGCCGCGCCGTCCGCAGGGGCATTCGACGTCCGAGCCGGTGGGCAGATGCGCGATCGAACCGGGGCCGTTGCTCGGCGTGTGCACCCGTCCGTCCAGAGTCACTGCGATGCCTGCGGTTTCACGCACGTAGAAGTACAGGCTGCTGCCCCGCTCGACGCGGGCTTGGTCCTTGGGCTCACCCGTGGGCAGCAACAATTCGGAACCGGCCATCGCCTCCACGTGCGGCGCCACCGAGACGGGCAGCTCCAGCACCTCGCCGAGCACCGAACCGACCTGCGCCCCACGCCATTCCAGCTTCGGATGGTCGACGACGCCGGTGAGCGGGTCGACCCGCCCGCCGATCGCGACACCGGCCCACAGCGCCTTGCGCCGGTGCCAGCGCTGCAGGAACGCCTTCGCGCTGCGTGCCACGGTGGTGGTGGCGAATTCCTGGCCGGTCTGCGGGGTGGCGATGGCCAAACCGCCGAGAATGCGGCCGCGCAGGTCGGCGGCGACGATCTTGGTGACCGCGGCGCCGATGTGGATGCCGATGGTCAGGTAGGCGTCGTGATCGATCTCGAACGGGACGCGGGGGCGTCCGACCGCACCCGAGGCCGTCAGATCGGGGCGCTCGCGCAGCAGGCCTGCCGCGAGCAGTGCGGAGACCTGGCGATTGACCGTGGCGATGCTCAAACCTGTTGTGCGCGCGGCATTGTCACGGGAAACGGGACCGCCGGTGGCGGCCCGCAGCACCGCGGCCGCCGGGTTGTCGGCGATGCGCAGTTCGGGAGCGATAACCGGACGCTGGACGCGGGCACGGCCGGTACCCCTGGAGGCGGAACGTTCAAGGGTAGGAAGGGACATTGTGCAGATCCTTGCTGAAGTCCCGTAAATCAACGGGACATGCCTACATGGGGCGGCGAGGCAGCAAACGAGCGGGAAAACCGGCTCAGCTGCAGCAAGAGAGGCGACACAGTTCGCGCGTCAACGGCAGCCGAAGACCCAGCGCGGCGGTCACGTAAGTGACGCGCAGGAGGTTCGATCGGCCGGCAGACATGTCATTTAAATTAACACCGATATCCATGACACACCAACCCTCGACGCGCCGTTGTGCGCACCAGCACATTGTTTCCCCAGGTCGCAAGCGCACGAAAAGACCCCGTTCCAGCGGAGGTCCGCAGGGACGGAGTCTTTTCACGCGGAAGGATTACTTCGGCGCGACGAACGGCTGATTGATCGTCGTGAAGTACTGGATCGCGGCGGCGACCGCCACCGGAGCGGTGACCAGGATCTGGCCCGCGAGGGTGCCGAGCGCGCCGACGGCGATGATGCCGCCGAGGCAGCCGATGGCCGCGGCCGGGATGAACGCGCCGAACAGGCCGACGATCGCGGCGGAGGCGACGGTCGCGCCCGCGATGCCGCCGAGCACGCAGCCGATGGCGCCGCCCGCCAGCCCGCCGACGAGCGTTCCGATGGTGGCTCCGGCGGCGATCGTGCTGGTCAGACGGGTCCAAGCGGCGACCTCACGGTCGTACTCGGTCTTCCACGGCGCCTTGTCCTCATAGGGAAGGGCGACCGGCTTGTAGACCGCGTGTTCCCGGTCGAACACGGGCGTCAGCGTCGCGGTGCGGCCGGAAACCGCTGCGGCGATCGGGAATTCGAAGTCATCGAGCTGAAACCTCAGCGGCTGCGCTGCGAGGACGGTACCGTTGGAGGCCTTGAGCTCCAGCACCTCGTTCTCGACCACCAGCGAGCCCGCGTCGATTTCGATGATCGACTGGGTATCGGTCGCGTGCGCGGTGAAATTGATCGCGCTTTCCGCACTTTCTTCCGCCGGGGCGGCGCCGGACGTACCAGCGGCCACTCCGGTCGCAATGGTGACCAGCGCCGCCACCACGGCGAGCTTCCTCATCCTCATGTCCTGCAATCCCTCATCTCAGGTGGAGCCCTTCGAGGCAAAGCATCCGGCAGGAACTCCGGCGAAACGAGGAAAAAAAGCATGCAGATTTCAAATAGGCAACCGGCGAGTTACGACTGCTGGACTACTTCGCTTTGGCGGCCGCTTTCGCCTGCTTCTTGAATTCCCTTACCTGCGCGAGGGATTCGGCGTCGGTCACGTCCGCGACCGAACGGCGCGAGCCCTCGTCACCGTAGGCGCCCGCCGCGGCACGCCAGCCGTCCGGCCGGACGCCCCGCTGCTTTCCGAGCAGGGCCAGGAAGATCTTCGCCTTCTGCTCGCCATAGCCGGGCAGGTCCTTCAGTCGCCGCAACACTTCTTTGCCGTCCGGGTCCCCCGCGGTCCAGATGTTCTCCGCTTTGCCGTCGTAGTGCTCGATGACGTAGCGAGCCAGTTCCTGGGCACGCCGGGCCATGGAACGGCCGTAGCGGTGGATCGCGGGCGGCGTCGCGGCGAGTTCCTCGAACTCCTGCGGGTAGGCCTCGGCGATGCGGTGGATGTCGAACCCGCCCATCCGGTCGGCGATCTTCTTCGGGCCGCGGAAGGCGTGCTCCATCGGATATTGCTGGTCCAAGAGCATGCCGAGCAGCGTGGCGAAGTGGTCCTCGGTCAGCAGCCTGTCCGCCTCGGCGTCCTGCGCCAGACACAGCGTGCGCGTCACTGTCCCGCCTCTCCGTATCTTCAGGCCGTCCTGGTAGGTGCCACGAGATCCGCGCTCAGGTCCTGCGTCGGTGCCACATCTGTTCGGGCCTGCCCGACGAGTTACCCATGTACTCATGAAATCGCCCGGTTCATCAACCATAGTGACTCACCTCACAGTGCCTACGCGCGGGTAGATGACCTGCCGCGTAGGCTCCAGGCCATGCCTCAGATGACGGCGACACCGACCAAGACGACGGCAACGGCCAGGGATGGACACGGGCCCATGAACACCCACGCATTGCGCCCCGATCGGTTCGACCGAGCAGGCCAGGACCAGCTCGTCGACGTGCGCGACCTCCAGGCCGCGCTGCCCGGCATCCGCCGCTTGCGCACCTGGGCGCACGAAGCGCTCGCGCTGCGGCCCGGTGAACACGCCGTGGACATCGGCTCCGGCACCGGGTCGGAGGTCATCACGTTCGCCGAGGCGGTAGGCCCGAACGGCAGCGCGGTCGGCGTCGAGCCGGACCCGCAGCTGCTCGCCTCCGCCGAGCGCCGCGCCGCCCAGGCCGGCTCGTCCGCCAAATTCCACTCCGGCGACGCCTACGGCGTGCCGTTCGGCGCGGACAGCTTCGACGCTGTTCTTTGCGAGCGCGTCTTCCAGCATCTGACCGCCCCAGCCCGCGCGGCCAACGAGATCGCGCGCGTGCTCCGTCCGGGCGGACGAGTCGTCGTGGTGGACAGCGATTGGGGCACCGCGATCATGCACCCCGGTGACCGGCAGGTCGTCCGCGAGGTGATCGACACCCTCGTGTCGGCGACCACCAATCCGCTGTCGGGCCGCAGGCTTCCCGGTCTGCTCACCAAGGCGGGCCTGGTGGTCGACGACATCAGCTCGCAGGCCCTGGTGCAGGATCGCAGCGTCGGCGCGGGCTCGCTGGTGACCAGGATCTCGGCGATGGCGGTGGCGCGCGGCGCGATCACCGAGGCGCAGCGCGAGCAGCTGCTCGAGGATCTGGAGCGGGCCGCGGCCACCGGCGACATCCATCTCTCGGTGACCATGTTTGCGGTCCTCGCGCACAAGCCGCACTGACCGGCCGATGGCCGTCGACGTGCTGACCGACATCGCGATCAACCGCTCCCGCGAGCTGGTCGCGGCGTACGCAGCCGATCCGGCGCACGCCCCGGCCTGGTACGCGCGCATCCACAGCGTCACCTGGGAAACCGAGCCGCCGCTGCGCGCCGGGTCGCGGATGACCTTCGTCGCCCACTTCCTCGGCAACCGGCTGACCTACACCTACGAGGTGGTCGACTACGAGCCCGCCAGACGGCTGGTGATGCGCACCGCCCAGGGGCCGTTTCCGATGGAGACGACCTATACCTGGGCCGATACGCCGGAGGGCGGCACCCGCATGACGCTGCGCAACCGCGGCGAGCCGAGCGGCTTCGGGAAACTCGCCGCTCCGCTGCTGGAGGCGGCGATCCGACGGGCCAACCGCGGGGATCTGGCCCGGCTGAAGGAGTTGTTGGAGACCAGGTAGGGCTGCTTCACCCCTGACCGGAGCCACTCTGGACGGCCGTCGAGCACAGCGCGAAGATCGCCCGGCACGGGATCCGTGCCGGGCGATCAGTCGTTCCGGGTCCGCCGCCTACTTGCCGAGCAGCTTCTCGGTGGCCGCCAGCAGCACGCATGTGGCCAGGCCGTCCATCGCCTTCTCCAGCTCGGGCAGCTTGGGGAAGCTCGGCGCGATGCGAATGTTCTTGTCTTCCGGGTCGTTCCGGTAGGGGAAGGCCGAGCCGGCCGCGGTGAGCGCGATGCCCGCTTCCTTCGCGAGCGCGATCACCCGCGCCGCGGTGCCTTCCAGCACGTCCAGGCTGATGAAGTAGCCGCCCTTCGGCTCGGTCCAGGACGCCACCTTGGACGCGCCGAGACGGTCTTCCAGGATCTTCAGCACCAGGGCGAACTTCGGCTCCAGGATGGCGCGATGCTTCTGCATGTGCGCGCGCACGCCGTCGGCGTCGCGGAAGAAGCGCAGATGGCGCAGCTGGTTGATCTTGTCCGGGCCGATACTCTTCTTCGAGGCGTGGCTCAGGTACCACTCCAGGTTCGCGGTCGAACCGCCGATGAAGCTGACTCCCGCGCCCGCGAAGGTGATCTTCGAGGTCGAGGCGAATACCAGCGGTCGGTTCGGGTTCCCGGCTGCCGCGGCCAGGCCGAGCACATCGATCACCGGGGCGGCGGTGTCGGTGAGCGGGTGCACCGCGTACGCGTTGTCCCAGAACAGCCGGAAGTCGGGCGCGGCGGCCGGCATCGAGACCAATTCGCGGACAACGTCTTCGGAGAAGACGACACCGGTCGGGTTGGAGTAGTTCGGCACGGCCCACAGACCCTTGATCTGCGGATCGTTCGCCAGCAGCTCGGCGATGGCGTGGGTGTCCGGGCCGTCGTGGCGCATCGGGATCGGGATCATCTCGAAGCCGAGCGCCTCGGTGATCGCGAAATGCCGGTCGTAACCGGGCGCCGGACACAGGAACTCGAGCGTGTCCTCGGCGGCCCAGCGCCGCTCGGAATCATTGGTGCCGTAGAGCATCGCGTAGCTGATCACGTCGTGCATCAGCTCGAGGCTGGCGTTGTTGCCGGCGAGCAGATTGTCCACCGGGATGCCGAGCAGCTCGCCGAAGATCGCGCGCAGTTCCGGCAGACCGTGCAGGCCACCGTAGTTACGGCAGTCGGTGCCGGTGCCGTCGCGGAAATCGCCGTCGCCGGGCAGGTGCAGCAGGGCGGCGGACAGGTCGAGTTGCTCCGGCGAAGGTTTCCCCCGGGTCAGATCCAGCGTGAGCTTCTCGGTCTTGAGCGTCGCGTAGTTCGCGGACTGGGTCTCGTGCTCGAGCACGAGCTCCTCATGGCTCATCAAACCGATCTGCGTTTGCCGGGGCATCCTGGGCAGCCTTTCAAGCAGCGAGGGGACGATGGTCTGGCCGGACCGATGGGCGGCGGCCGAACAGTTGTCCGTACAGACGCACGTGCATCCGCGGACGGTGTTCACGTTACCCGTGCGGTGGCCGGAATTGGAGGCGTTATCCGAGGGCGGGATGGGTGCCGACCGGACGAGCCCATCCGCATCCCGCACCGGCCCGGGGGAGACCAGGCACCCGCGCGAGACCTGGAAGAAAGGGGACCCCGCGCACCCGGCAGAGCCCGTTGACCCTTGCTGCCTTCCGGCCCTGGGGGAGTTCACAGGATGCGCGCCGCGCGGGATCCGTCGGCCAGTGTAGCGCCTCCGGCCCACAATCCCATCCTCCGGGTCTACAACCGTCCTCGACCAGGCACTTCATCCCTTCGGACGGCCCTATTTGGCGACGGGCCGGGGGCTACCGGTATGCTGCTCCACGGAGGATTCGCCTAGTGGCCTATGGCGCTCGCCTGGAACGCGGGTTGGGTTAACGCCCTCAGGGGTTCAAATCCCCTATCCTCCGCCACGGCAAACGCCCCTGACTCGCAGGTCAGGGGCGTTTTTCGTCGTAGTCGATTCTTGCCACCCGTCCGATCATCACGGCAATCCGCCCGATCCGGCATCAGTGGCGTCGCGCGCTGCGGGCGGCGCACCGAACAGGCCTACTGCGCCCTGTGGCCGCTGTCGCTTCCCATCCAACCCTGGTGGAGATCCCCACCGGGGTTGGACGGAAGTACCGACTCGCCGATGTCGGCACCGACGGTTATCGCCGCGCCCGAGCCGGCTATACGGGCCACGCGGTGCCCGACGTGCGCCATTCGGCGTTATCCCGATCCGGCGGACTTAGGAACGGGCTCGTCCTAACCGGCTCCTACCGTAGGATCATGACCGAAACCGCGAATACCCTTACATCTGAGACACTTTCGCACGACCCAGTCGAACGCTACCGCAGCCAGGGCTTTGTGCACATCCCCGGCGTGCTCGGTGCCGACGAGGTGCGGGAGTTTCTAGCCGATGCGCGGGAACTGCTCGAATCCCACGAGAAGGTGTCCTGGGACGAGGAAGGCGACGGCAACGTGATGGATTGGGTTGCCGCACCGGAGGCGAAGAGCTCGGTGATGCGCAGACTCGCGCTGCATCCCGGCATCACCCGCATCGCGGAAGAGTTGGCCGGACGACCACTTCGGTTGTTCAAAAGCGAATTGCTGCGTAAACGAACCATCGGAGCGACGAGGACACCGCTGCATATCGACAGTCCGGCGTTCCCGATCGCCGGGGCGGATGTGACGCTGACCGCCTGGGTTGCGTTGGTCGACGTGCCGCCGGAGCGCGGCTGCATGACCTTCATCCCTGGCTCACACGTCTGGCCGGAGGGCAGTGGCGCGTCGTCCGCCGAACCGCTCGACGCTCGGCCGGAGTTGCGATGGTGGCCGCAGGTCACCATACCGCTGCGCGCGGGCGACTGCACCTTCCATCATTCCCGAACTGTGCATATGGCCGGGACCAACGAAACCGACACCGCTCGAATAAGTTTGGCGACGGTATACATGGACGCCGCGGCGACCTACCACCCCACACCGGAAGAGACCTATCAGGATGAGGTGGTCGGTATCGAACCGGGGCGGCCGCTCGATACTCCGCGCTACCCACGGGTCGGTCCGACGGGCTGACCGTTCCCACCGGACGCCGTCCTCGCGTGCTCGAGCCGGGGCGGCGTTCGGCGCGACAATCGGAAAAGCCGTTCGCTCTTAGGAACGAAACTGTCCTAAGGCTTTCCTATCGTCGGATTCATGACAAATCCGCCGCAGAGCATCCGTCCCTTCCGCATCGAGATCCCGCAAGCCCAGTTGGATGACCTGCACGAGCGGTTACTCGAGACTCGCTGGCCGGACGAGTTGCCTGGTGTCGGCTGGAGCCGGGGTGTGCCGGTCGACTACCTGAAGGACCTTGCGACGCATTGGCGCACCCGCTTCGATTGGCGAGCGCAGGAAGCGCTGCTCAACGAGCTTCCGCACTTCGTCACCGACGTCGACGGGCAGGCGATCCACTTCCTCCACGTGCGCTCACCGGAAGCGGACGCCACACCGCTGGTGCTGCTGCACGGCTGGCCCGGCGGGTTCACCGACTTCCTCGACGTGATCGGTCCGCTGTCTGATCCCGGTTCGCATGGCGGCGATCCGGCCGACGCGTTTCACCTGGTGATCCCATCCCTGCCCGGTTTCGGCTTCTCCACGCCATTGGCCGGGCCCGGTATGAACGCCGCCAAGATGGCAGCGGCGCTCACACAGGTAATGGCCAGGCTCGGGTACGACCGCTACGGTGTGCACGGCTACGACACCGGTTCGTGGGTCGCCCCGCAGATGGGGAAGGTGGATCCGGACCGGGTGACCGGGGTCCACGTCAACGCCATGATCACCTTCCCGATCGGCACGGAAGGGGAGATGGATGGGCTCAGCGAGGTCGAGCAGCGACGCTGGCAGCGGATGCAGAATTTCAATGACGCCTACCTGCAATGCAATTCGAAGCGGCCACAGACGGTCGCCTTCGGGCTGCACGATTCACCGGTCGGCCAGCTCGCCTGGATCGTGGAGAAGTTCAAGGAGCTGACCATGCCCGAGGACGGGCTGCCGGAGGACAGCATCGACCGTGATCGCATTCTGCTCGATGTGGCGCTGTACTGGTTCACCGGAACGGCGGGCTCAGCCGCCCAGGTCTACTACGAGGAAATCTCCGCGAACGACTGGAGCGCCGCCGAGTGGTCCGGCGACGAGGCCGCCGGACCAGACGGCGACTGGGGCGCCGAGCAATCAGGGGCCGAGCATTCGGACGGCGACTGGGGCGACGGCGCAGCGGACTGGCCGACCGCAGCACGCGCAACGGTACCGACCGGTGTCCTGGTCTCGGCCCACGACGTGACCATTCGCCGGTGGGCCGAACGTGACCATCACATCGTGCAGTGGACCGAGCTGGACCGCGGCGGGCACTTCCTGGCCATGGAAGAACCGCAGGCAGTGGTGGACGACCTGCGCACGTTCTTCCGGAAGCTGGGCTGACATGGGCGCCCGCGGGCCCGGACGACACCCGAGTTCCGGGGTGCTGAGCTCGCGGGCGCTCAACCGTGCGCTGCTCGAGCGGCAACTGCTGCTGCGTCGCGAGATGAAACGCAGAGGGGCGCAGGCCGGCTATCCGATCAGTCTTCAACGGACCGAATCACAGTGGTTCCGTCAAGACTGCGCACCCGATACTCGCCCGGGCCAGGTATCGGGGCATCGATGATTCGAGCCAGCCGCCGGATCAGTTCCACGGGGTCAACGCCCATCCGGTCACGCAGCTCGACGGTCGCGATGGAGTCGGGGTCGGGGTCGGGGTCGGCGAGAATGCGGCGATAACGACGTGCTCGACGTCCGCCCATCCGTCACCGCGGTCCGTGCAAGCTTCTCGGCGTCGGCGAGCAGCTGCTCGTACATGGGTGCTCGCATGATCGGGCTTCGCCATCACTCCACCTTCCCGTCACATGGTCAGGAATGGTCACCATTCCCGACCCGGCATTACCGCGACCGCGGTCGAGAACGGGCATCGGCAGGGGATGTCGGCGGATTCGATTGCTACGGCTTGCCGGTCTACTTCTCCAGCTTCGCCAGCATCCAACTGCCGACGGCGTACATGTCGTCAGCGGGGATGGCTCGCGTGTAGTGCAGCGGTGGGGTTATCCATCGGATCCGACGCCATCCACTGGCCGGACGGATTACCCATCCGCCGTATTCACGGCGAAGGTGCCACTGATTCTCTCCGGTGTAGCCGGGCGCGCGAGGGACGCCCCGGACCCAGAGGTACAGGGTCTGACGCAACCAGAGCCGGCGAGTCGACCATGTGACAGGGCCGCTGCTGAGGTAGAGCAGCTTCACGGGGCCAACCGTGGTTCGCGTGGATGAACTGGAACGAGTTGGACATTATGACGGGCCGCGTATGGTCGGTTCTGCGCGATCCCGACAAGGCGACCGCACCGCTCAACCGCGCTCTCGATTCATATCCGGATCAATGGTTCAGGGACAAAGCCCTGTACCTGACTTGGCTGGCCGACGCTCACCTCGACGCGGGCAACCCCGAGGAGGCGATGGCGATCACGGAAAACGCTCTTGCTTCCGCCGAAAAGGTAGCGTCAGTCCGGCCGCTGGCTCGCGTACAGCAGGTTGCACAACGTGTCGCCGGGATACCTGGCGGCGCCCAACTCTGGTCACGCGCTCGAACAGCCAGGGCCCCTATTCCGACGCGTTTGTAGAGCGGGCCACCCAGCGCCCGTATTCTTCTGGGTACCACTCGATCGGTTGGCCCACCAACTCCGGGTTGTCCCAGGGATGCAGTTCTTTGACTCGTTCCGCGAGTTTGTCTCGCGTAGCCTCAGAGGTACGCAGCTCGACACGCCACTCCTGGCCTTCGCCGAGTTCGCCGAGATGCCAGAACACCGACTTGATGGGGCCCGTGATGGACGCCCCGGCCGCCAACCGCTCGGACACCACGGCGCGGGCGATCTTTTGGGCTACTTCCTCGGTCGGGGTGGTCGTTGTCACGGACCACACACTCGGGATTGCCATCAAGCCAGCCTAGCGAGGGGCACACGATGGGGCTTCGTTATCCGATGCAAGTTCGCCGCAGAGGACGAAACGGCAGGTACCGGCGTCGAGCCTCTACGCGGCTTGGCATCTGCGCCGGACCGCGTCGCGAAGAAGCCGGCGAGGTGTACAACCGTACCGTAGAGTTCGGCGCGGTCGTCGAATTGCGGGAGCGGATGCGGCCGCTGGTTGCCGCGACAACATAGGAGCACATCTGCATGGTGCGTATCGGCGTCACGGGGCACATGAACATCACCGAGTCGACAGCACCGTTGGTGTACGACGCGGTGCGTGTGCTGCTGGACGAGCACGATCCGAGCGAACTGGTCGGAGTGAGCTGTATTGCGCGCGGTTCCGATTCGGTGTTCGCGCGGGCGGTGCTGGATGCGGGTGGGCGGATCGAGGTGGTGTTGCCGTCCCGGAACTACCGCGAGCGGAAGGTGAAACCGGATCACGCCGAGCTGTTCGACGAGCTCGTGAAGAACGCGGCCGAAGTGCGTGTGATGGATTTCGACGACGCGGGCCGTGCAGCGTACGAAGCGGCCAACGATGCCGTGGTGGGGTCGGTCGATCGACTGATCGCCGTGTGGGATGGCGATGCCGGGCAGAAGGCGGGCACCGGGACGGTGGTCGAACTCGCGCGTGTGCGGGGGGTGCCGGTTGATGTCGTGTGGCCGGAAGGCGCCGCACGGGACTGACCCCTCCACCGTTCGGATTCCCTCCCGAGTAGCCGGACGAGCCGGATTCGCCCGATCTAGGCTGTGCGACTTCCCATTCCGATGGAATGATCGTCCCCGTGACTCAGTGGCTCCCGCTTTTCGGTTCTCTCGTCGTCGGCATTGCGGTCTTGGTCGGCGTGCTGGTCAACAACCGCGCCAACCGGGCGGCGGTCACCGCCGCGGACGAGCGGAACCGGGTCACCTTGGACGCGGCGCAGCGCAACGTGGAGTTGACGAACGCGGCGGCCGACCGGCGCGAGGTGGACAAGTGGCGGCGGGAGTCGGTGCTGGCGGCGGTCTCGTCCGTGCTGGCCATCTCGAGCGACGTCCGCCGGCAGTTGTTGCACTGCGATCGCTGGGAGGCGGAGGAACTGGATCAGCTCGACGAGGAGGTCCGGCAGGCCATCGCCGGTTCGCGGGATTTCATCAGCACCTTGCGCGTGGTGGCGCACCGCAAGATCCCCAATCGCTGCGAGGACCTGATGCGGACGCTCACCGCGGCGCTGAACATCAGCCTGCAACGCCGCCGGATCGAACTCGACGGCGAGGCCACCGCCGAAGAGATCACCGAGATCCAGGCGCTGTGGTCGCGGGCGATCGAGAACACCGTCGAGGAGGAGCGCTCGGTCATCAACGTCACCCGGCTGGAACTGGAGATCAAGATCTCCGCCGAGGTCCACCAGGCCACGCCCCAGCCGGCCCTCGCCCGTTCCTGACCGGCGCGCGAACGAGCGTCACGCCGGAGCGGAACCCACCCCGGTGCGATGCGCCTCCAGCAGCGCGGCGTGGAGGTGACCGGCGTAGGCGTCGAGATCCGGCAGGACCGCCGGATCGGCGTGCAGGGAGACGGTGACGGTGTCACCGAGTCCGTGCACGCCGTGGGTCAGGTGCATGACGGAGCCGATCGACGGAAATCCGGCGGTGAACCGCACCGGCCCGCCACCGAAGGACAGGTCGGCCGGCCCACGGTCGACACTGGAGACGACAGTGTGCCCCGCTATCGAGCCGGGAACGGTATCGAGGGGATAGCGGTCGACGTCCCGCCGCAGCATGAAGGCGGGAATCGTCGCGGTGACCCTGTCCTGCGCCGACAGCAGTGGGTGTCGCGCACGGACCCGCCGTTCGGCGAGCGCCGCGGCGATCTTGTCGGCGCGCAGACGTAGATCGGGTTCGTCGACGAACAGGTCGACTCCGAGACTGCGATAGTTGTTGCGTGGACTGGTGGCCTCGGCCAGGGCCATCGGGACCTGTGCACCGAGACGCTCCACCGGCTCGCCCCGGTCGGCCAGGTAGCGGGCGAGCGCCACCGATACCGCGGTCAGGACGACGACAGTGACCGTACGACCGGGCACCCGCAACTCTCCGGCCGGAAACACCAGCATCCGAGCTTCGTGCCGCGAGATCCCCTCCGCCGCCGTACGATTCAGCACGGTCGGCGGGAAACCTGGCCCCGGCGGCGGCAATTCGCCCGCCTCGGTCAACGCCGCAAGCCGCTGCTGGGCTCGAAAGGCCTGGTAGCCACGTACCGCTGTCGCGGCCAGCCGGGCCGGAACACGCAGGAGACCGACCGCCGAATCGACCAGCACGCTTGCCGGGAGCGCGCTTCTCCCCATCGCATCCCCGAGGGTCCGCACACGCACCACCGTCGAGCCGACCCGAACTCGCACCGACGACCCGCTCGCCGACACCGAGTCCGCCTCGGTCCGCTCACGGGCAATCGCGGTCCAGCCGACCCCTCGCGGATCAGCGAATTCCTCCTGCGCGGACATCTCCGGGACCGATTGATCCGCGCACCGAGCCCGGCCACCCGAACGCTCGGCACCTGCGGCATCAGTGGCACTGTCGCCGGCCGGTCCCCCACCGGGGCCTGACACGCCAGTACGGCTTTCGTGTTCGTCGGAAAGGTTGCCCGCCCCGCCGAACAGCGCACGCGCGATCACCGAGGCCCGCCGGCCGTCGGCCAGCGCGTGGGACATCTGGAGCACCGCCACGAGCGCCGGCTCACCCACAAGCCCTGGCGCGTCGGCGATCGAGCGAAACAGATGCAGCCGCCACGGGTGCACCGCGGCGTCGACACCGGTGCCGAGCAGCTCGCCGAGAGCCTCCAGCAGGTTCGACCAATTACGTTCCGGCAGTTCGTGTTCCACGATTTGCTCGACGGCGAATTCAGATCGCGTCCAGATCGGGTAATCGATGTCCCCGGGCAGTTCGCGCAGCCGGACTCGCAGGTCCGCGATCCGCGCACTGCGTTCGGCAACGGACGCGCGCAGTTCCTCGATGGGCAGTCCGCGATCGGCGAAGCAATACAGCAGAAAAAGGTCGTTTCGCGTGCGTGCGGACAGCCAATACATCGTCGCGTCCTGCGGTGCCATCGCGCTCACAGTAAAACGATATCGACTCGGATTCGGCGGCGTCCGGCGAGCCCGAGGCAATGTGAATGATCTTGTTCCACATATCGCCCGGAAAACGCCATCGATTCCGGCACCCAGCTCTGCTACCGTCTGTAGTAGAACGGATACCACTCACCCAGGCGGGGTGTCGGCCATGGCTGTAGATCTAGCTCGCACAATTGCCAAGCAAGCCGATGAGGCGGACGAACGGTATAAGGCCGCGGCGTTCGTGAAGCGGTCGATCAACAAGGTCTTCCCGACACACTGGTCGTTCCTGCTCGGCGAGATCGCCCTCTACAGCTTCATCATCCTGCTGCTGTCGGGCGTCTACCTGACCCTGTTCTTCGACCCCTCCATGACGGAGGTCGTCTACAACGGCGCCTACCAGCCGCTGCGCGGCGTGACCATGTCGCGGGCGTACGAGACGGCGCTCAACCTCTCCTTCGAGGTGCGCGGTGGCCTGTTCGTCCGCCAGGTCCACCACTGGGCGGCCCTGCTGTTCGCGGCGTCGATCATCATCCACCTGTTCCGCATCTTCTTCACCGGCGCGTTCCGCAAGCCGCGTGAGGCGAACTGGGTGATCGGTTCGCTGCTGCTGATCCTGGCGATGTTCGAAGGGTTCTTCGGATACTCGCTGCCCGACGACCTGCTGTCGGGCACCGGCCTGCGGGCGGCGTTCTCGGGTATCACGATCTCCATCCCGATCATCGGCACCTGGATGCACTGGCTGATGTTCGGCGGCGACTTCCCCGGCGAGATCATCATCCCCCGCTTGTATGTGGCGCACGTACTGCTCTTCCCCGGCATCATCCTGGCGCTGATCGCGGCGCACGTGGCGCTGGTGTGGTACCAGAAGCACACCCAGTTCCCCGGCCCCGGCCGCACCGAGAACAACGTGGTGGGCGCGCGGATCGTGCCGGTGTTCGCCGCCGATCAGGGCGCGTTCTTCGCCTTCACCCTCGGCATCGTGGGCATCATGGGCGGTCTCTTCCAGATCAATCCGATCTGGAACCTGGGGCCGTACAACCCGTCGCAGGTATCGGCGGGTTCGCAGCCGGACATGTACATGATGTGGACCGACGGCATGGCCCGGTTGATGCCGCCGTGGGAGCTGTACCTCGGCCGTTACACCGTGCCCGCCGTGTTCTGGGTCGCCGTGCTCATGGGTTTGGTGTTCACCGTGCTGATCGCGTACCCGTGGATCGAGAAGCGGCTGACCGGCGACCGAACCGCACACCATAACCTGCTCCAACGTCCCCGCGACGTACCGGTGCGCACGGCGATCGGCGCGATGGCGATCGCGTTCTACGTCGTGCTCACGCTGTCGTGCGTCAACGACATCATCGCGTACAAGTTCGACATCTCGCTGAACGCGACAACTTGGGCAGGCCGCATCGGCATCTTGCTCGCCCCGCCGCTCGCCTACTTCCTGGCCTACCGCATCTGCCTCGGCCTGCAGCGCAGTGACCGCGCGGTGCTCGAGCACGGGGTGGAGACCGGCGTGATCAAACGCTTGCCGCATGGTGAGTACATCGAGGTGCACCAGCCGCTCGGCCCGGTGGACGCGCATGGTCACCCGCTCCCGCTGGAATACCAAGGCGCACCCGTGCCGAAGAAGATGAGCAAGTTGGGCGCGGCGGGCAAGCCGGGCACCGGCAGCTTCCTGCGCGCTGATCCGCGCGAGGAGAGCGTGCGGCACTTCGAGCTCGAGCACGAAGAAGAACGCAGGCAGCTCACCGTGTTGCGCAAGATCCAGGAACGGGCGAACGGCAACGGAAACGGAAACGGCTCCGCCCACTGAGGATTCGCCGGCACACCCGTCCGGAAAACCGCGAAGGCCCCGAGTCCACACGACCCGGGGCCCGCTTTGCCTTGTTCAGGCCATTCCGGAGCGGTTCAGCCGCGCCGGAACTCTCCCGTCGAGACCCCCACTAGGAATGCATCCCACTCGCCCGGCGCAAAGCCCAAGACCGGGCCACTTCCACTGTCCTTCGTGTCACGAACCGCGACATTGCCGTCGACGAGGAAAGCGACTTCCACGCAGTTCCCATCCGGACCGCTGTATGTGCTCTTGCGCCACACAGCGCCCGCCCAATCAACCTCCACGGCACTAGCTCCTTTGCTGCGTCGAGAGCGAGATTTCTCCTGACATCGTTCCAGCTAGCATCGGTACCCGACTGGAAAGCCGAATCCCGTGGTGCACCCCACGCCGGAGCGCACATTCCCGGTGCGTCGATATCGCACATCGAGTTCGAGAGGAAATTAACCTCGCGCGGGGCCTCTCCCCGCGCGGTAACCCTAGCAGGTCCTTCGAAAGTTTGCCCGGCTCTTGCCTATTCAATCATCGCAACCACACAAGTTTGCGAAGCATGAGAGTTGCGGGAACATTGCCAGCTCCTGGCATTCATTCCACACACCGATGATCCACAATGTTTTTAACGGATGTTATTGCTCTGTTATCGGCGGACAATTCGCGCGCCCTCCCCGCCCGCGTCGACGTGCGCACAGCGACCGTGCATGATGGATTCTATGGTCGAACGCGCTCGCGACGACGCAGGTCGCGCCCGTAATGCCCGTCCGCGCGACCGCCTCGGGCGACCGCTGCCGCTCGGCAGCACCGGGGTTGCCCGAATTCCGGACGATCTCGAACTTCCACCCCAGCAAACCTTGACCTTCGCCCAGCAACTGCTGGACGACGGACTCGCATTCAATGCACACGAGGTTTTAGAGGCCGCGTGGAAGAACGGACCGTTCGCCGAGCGGATGCTGTGGCAGGCGCTGGCGCAGTTCGCTGTCGGACTAACCCACATACAACGAGGAAATCCCAAGGGGGCGCGTACACTGCTCGCCCGCGCGGTGTCGCGGTTGACGGCATACCAACCGGAGGGCGGCCGAGCGCCCTACGGTATAGACCTCCCCGGATTGGTCGCTCACGCCGAAGCGCTGCTCGCCGCGCTGGAGGCGGGCGCCGAGCCGTCGGACGCCGACCTGCGGCCGCGTCTGCGCGGCTGAGCGCGACGCTCCTACCATGGCCGACGTGCGCACCTCATCGTCTACCGGCAGAGCCCGTGACTGAGCCGGGTGCGGGCCGGTACGCGCCGAGCCCGTCCGGGGACCTGCACTTGGGCAATCTCCGCACGGCACTGCTGGCGTGGGCGTTCGCGCGTTCCACCGGTCGGCGCTTCCTGCTGCGGATCGATGACCTGGACAGAGTGCGTCCCGGTGCGGAGCAGCGGCAAGTGGACGACCTCGCCGCGATCGGCGTGGACTGGGACGGACCGGTGGTACGCCAGTCGGAACGGTTGCCGCAGTACGCGGCAGCCATCGAACGCCTCACCGCCGCCGGGCTGACCTATGAATGCTTCTGTACCCGAAGGGAAATACAGAAAGCCGCGACAGCACCGCACGGGCCGATGGGCGCCTACCCCGGCACCTGCCGCGCGCTGAGCGCCGCCCAGCGCGACCGGCTGCGCGCCGAGGGCCGCCCGGCCGCCTTGCGCCTGCGCGCCACGACCACCGAATTCGAGGTGCGCGACGAACTGCACGGTCGCTACCGAGGCCCGGTCGACGACGTGGTGCTGCGGCGTGGCGACGGCATCCCCGCCTACAACCTCGCCGTCGTGGTGGACGACGCGGGACAGGGCGTCGACCAAGTGGTGCGCGGCGACGACCTGCTGCCGTCGACGCCGCGGCAGGCATACCTGGCGACGCTGCTCGACCTGCCGGTGCCGCACTATGCCCATGTGCCGCTGGTGCTCAATCCGCAGCGACGGCGCCTGGCGAAACGGGATGGGGCGGTGACACTCCGCGAACGGTTGGCGCTCGGCAACACGCCGGAGGAAGTAGTCTCGGCACTGGCCGCTTCGCTCGGCTTCACCGCGACATCGTCGTCCGAGCTGCTCGCGCGTTTCGACGCCCGGCGGCTGCCCCGCGAACCGTGGATACTCGACGTTCATGGGTTGTTGCGAAGCAGCCCATGTCCGTAACGTACGCATCGTCCAACTACTGATCAATCGACGAGGACAAATAACTATGACAAGCGGTGGGTACGACCCCAACCAGTATCCGCAGGGCGGGCAGCCGTACGGGCAGCAGCCGTACCCGCAGGGGGGTGACCAGTACGGGCAGCAGCCTCAGTACGGCCAGCAGCCCCAGTACGGGCAGCAGCCGCAATACGGCCAGCAGCAGCAGCCTCAGTACGGGCAGCAGCCGCAATACGGCCAGCAGCAGCCCCAGTACGGGCAGGATCCCTACGGTCAGTACCCGCAGCAGCCCGGGTTCAACAACTACGGCGGCCAGCCGGGTGACCTCGGCACCCGCATCGGCGCCCGCGTCATCGACGCGATCATCCTGTACATCCCGTACTTCATCCTGTACGTCCTGGTCGACAACTCGCTGGGCCTGACCATCGGTCTCGGCCTGGTGTGGACCTTGGTTCAGCTCGGCTACTTCGTCGGCATGGAGACCTCGCAGGGCACCACGCTCGGCAAGAAGATCCTCGGCCTGAAGGTGCTCGCCCCGGGCGGCGCCGCGAAGATCGACCCGGTCACCTCGCTGAAGCGCAACATCTTCATCGCGGCGAGCATCATCCCGTGCGTCGGTGGCCTGATCTCGCTCGTCCTGGCGATCTACATCATGGTCACCATCTCGCAGGATCCGAACAAGCAGGGCTGGCACGACAAGTTCGCCGGCGGCACCCAGGTCGTCAAGGCCTGATCGCCACCGCGGCACAGAACAGGGGGCGCACCCGATTCGGGTGCGCCCCCTGTCGGTTTCCCGGCCGTGCCGCTACGCGCTGGTCGCGCCCGCGATGATCACGACGACGAACCACAGGATGCCGAGCACGATCGCGCCGACACCGATCCAGATGCCTGCGAGCGCCATGCCGCGCCCTTCCTGGCCGCTCTGCTTGATCTGGTTGAGGGCGACCACGCCGAGGATGATCCCGACGATCGAGCCGAGCCCGCAGGTGACGAACCCGACCAGCGAGGAGATCAGCGCACCGATCGCCATGCCGTTGGTGCCCTGCGCCGGGACTCCGTAGGGCTGATAGGGAGTCTGATAGCCGTAGCTCGGCTGCGGATACGGCTGCCCGGGCTGTTGATAGGACGGGTACTGCGGCTGCGGAGGCGGCGTCATCGGCTGCGAGGGTGGCTGAACCGGATATTGCGGCGCCGACGGGTAGCCCGAGGGCTGCTGCTCCGGGCTCGGATACTGCGGGACCGAACTCTGGCCACCGGACTCCGGCGACACGCCTTGGCCGCCGTACTGCTTCCACCACTCGTCGGAATCGCCGGGATTCGTCATTGCTACAGCGTATTCCACAACCTGGTTGGATGATGCGGGTGAGTGAGTCGAAAACCACCCAAGAGCACGGCGGGCCTGGGCGCCCCGCGGACCATGCGGCATTTGCCCAGGTCGCGCGGGGGTACTACGCACCGATCGTGGCCCTGTTCACTGCGACACTGATCATTTCCAACATCTGCGCCACCAAGGGGGTGGAGTTCTTCGGCGACCGGTCGGTGTCGCTGGGACCACTGCAAATCTTGCCGATCGCCACTGATGGCGCCTTCTTCCTGTTCCCGCTGGCCTACATCCTCGGCGACGTACTGAGCGAGGTGTACGGCTTCCGCGCCACCCGCCGCGCCATCTACTACGGCTTCGCCGCACTGCTGCTGACGGTGGTGTGCTTCGCCATCGCGATCCGGCTGCCCGCCGCGAGCTTCTACGAGAACCAGGAGGCGTTCCGCACCGTCCTCGGGACGACGCCGCGGCTCGTCGTCGCGGGCCTGGCCGGATACTTCGTCGGCCAGTTGCTGAATTCCGCGACGCTGGTGCTGATCAAGGAGCGGACGAAGGAAAAGTACCTGTGGGCCAGGCTCATCGGATCGACCATCGTCGGCGAGTTCGCCGACACGCTGATCTTCTGCTCGATCGCCGCCGGCGCCATCGGAATCGACACCTGGCAGCAGTTCGCCAACTACGTGATCGTCGGTTTCCTCTGGAAGACCCTCTGCGAGGTGATTGTGCTTCCGGTCACCTATCGGGTGATCGCGTTGCTCAAGAAGTACGAACCCAGCTACGCGCCGACCGGAGCGGATCCGCTGCACACTTGACGCATTCCGGCGAGTACCCCTGCAGGGCGCGGGCCATGTGAGACGACCGCAGAACAGTGAAGCCAGCGGTCGTCCACCCGGCCCGCGCCCTCCGTCGTTTCACGCACCACTCCAACGGCCCAGAGTCTCGGCCTTGTGCTCATCGAAGTAGCCGCCTTCGATGCTGTCGCGGATGCGATCGACCAGGCGGACCGTGAACCGCTCGTTGTGAATCGTGCACAGCGTGGCGGCGAGCATCTCCTTGGCCTTGAACAGGTGATGCAGGTAGGCGCGCGTGTAGTTGGCGCAGGTGTAGCAGTCGCAGTTCTCGTCTATGGGCGTGAAGTCGCGACGGAAGCGGCTGGTGTTGATGTTGAACCGGCCGGTGTCGACGTAGATGGCGGCGTTGCGAGCGACCCGGGACGGGTTCACGCAGTCGAAGGTGTCCGCGCCGTTCTCGATGGCGTTGAAGACGTCCTCCGGTTCGCTGATGCCGAGCATATGCCGCGGCTTGTCCTCGGGCAGCTCGTCACAGCACCAACCGACGATGGCGCCCAGGTTGTGTTTCTCCAGCGCGCCGCCGATGCCGTAGCCGTCGAATCCCGTTCCCGCGCTTCCGCGAATCGATTCGAGCCCGCGACATGCCTTCCGGCGCAGGTCCTCGTACTGCGCGCCCTGGATGACAGCGAACAGAGCCTGGTACGGACGGTGCGTGCGAGCGGTGGTCAGCCGCTCGTGCTCGTCGATGCAACGCTGCGCCCACTCGTGCGTGCGCTGAACCGATCGCTCCTGGTAGGCACGGGTATTGAGGAGCGTGGTGAGTTCGTCGAAGGCGAACATGATGTCGGCGCCGAGCTGGTGCTGGATGCCCATCGACACCTCGGGCGTGAACCGGTGCGTCGACCCGTCGAGGTGGGAGCGGAAGGTGACGCCGTCGTCGTCCACGGTGGCCAGCCGCTCCTTGCCGGGCGCGATCACGTCGTCGCTGCGCACGTCGACCGCCTCCATCGCCAGCACCTTCTTGAAGCCGACACCCAGTGACATCACCTGGAATCCGCCGCTGTCGGTGAAGGTGGGCCCGCGCCAGTTCATGAACGCGCCGAGCCCGCCGGCCTCGTCCACGATGTCCGCGCCGGGCTGCAGGTAGAGGTGGTAGGCGTTGGCCAGCAGCGCCTGGGCGCCGAGTTCCCGCATGGTCTCCGGCAGCACCGCCTTGACCGTCGCCTTGGTGCCCACCGGGATGAACGCGGGCGTGGCGATCGGCCCGTGCGGCGTGGCGATCACACCGGACCGGCCGTGCCGCCCGTCCAGGCGAGTACCGACGGTGAAGGAGAACGATTCGGGACCGGACACCCCGCTATCCTCGCAGTTCGGCGCCCGCCGCCCGAACCAGGCCACCGCTCGCCGGCATCGCGGCGCGGTCAGCCGGGTTTCCCGGCGCGCGACACCCGCTCGGTTTCCGCTTGGTGCACCGCCAGCGCGGTGCGCAAGAAGTCGAGCGCGGTGCGCAGTTCGCCGGTGTCGAAACGCAGGAGAGCCTCGGCCCCGGCCACGCCCACCGGCTCGAAGATCTCTCGCGCGACCTTCCTGGCCCGCATGGTGCCTTCGATCAGTATCCGCCGCCGATTACCGGGATCTTGTGCCCGAGTCACGAATCCGGCCCGCACCAGCCGGTCGACGACAGTGGTGGTGGCGGCGGGGCTCAGTCGCAGCGCGGCACTGAGCTCCCCCGCCGCCAGCGGCCCACGCGCCAGCACGATGTCCAGGCATCGCAGGTCGGTGCGGTTCAAGCCCAGGCGCACGGCGGCGGCCTCGTCGAACGCGTCGAAACTTTGCTGCAGCAGCCGCAACTCCTGCGCGATCTCGGCGATCAACTCATCTTTCGACATTCGAAACTTTCTGCTAGAGTACATTTCGATAATCGAATCTTAGCACCGGAAGGTACCCGTCATGAACGTGACACTCGATCAGCAGCGCACCGACGAGAGCGCCCTGCGCAGCCTGTTCGACGCCCTCATGCGGACCTGGACCGCCAACGACGCCACCGCCTACGCAGCCCTGTTCACCGAGAGCTCGGACTACGTGTCCTACGACGGCACCCGGGCCACCGGTCGCGCCGAGCACCAGGACAACCACGACAAGCTCTTCCGCGGCGTCCTGGCCGGTTCGGCACTGGTCGGCGAGCTCGAGTCGATCCGATTCGTCGCCCCGGACGTCGCGATCGTGCACGGCACCGCCTCGGTTCTGATGCCCTGGCGGTCCCACCTGCCCGAGCGCCGCCGGTCCCGCCAGACTCTGGTGACCGTTCGCACGGACCAGGGCTGGAAGATCACCGCGCTGCACAACGGCCGCGTCCGCCCGGTGCGCATCCCCGAGCCGCACTCCTTCCCGTCCCGCATGTCCCAGCTCATGAGCCGAATCGCCCGCCGCCTCGGCCTGGGCCGGAATCGATCGTGACTTGCCCGCGCACGAACCCATCGACAACCGACACGCCCGTCGTCGCGAACCGTCGGCCACGACACCTCCGGGCAGACCGGCCCACGCGCAGCCCTCGAGCCACAGGCCATCCGCGCCCCGCCTTACGGCGAACCCGGGTAGTGCGATCGAACTCCACGCGCCCCGCTCACCTCAACTACGTCTTTCGAGCGAAGCGAGACCGAGCATCGCCGTTCGCGGCCCGGCTCGCGTCCGAGCGGCCGCCGCGTCCGCGACGAAGTCGCAAGCGGCGGTCGCTCGGATGCGAGCCACTAGGGGGCCGGGAACACCCAGCGCCGCAGGCGCTGGCAAACCAACACAGCCGCCGGATTAGTTGGCGTTCAGCAGGTCGATCACGAAGACCAGCGTCTTGCCCGAAAGCCGATGACCGGCGCCGGCCGGACCGTAGGCCAGCTCCGGCGGGATGGTCAGCTGACGGCGCCCGCCGACCTTCATCCCGGGGATGCCGTCCTGCCAGCCCTGGATCAGGCCGCGCAGCGGGAAGGTGATGGACTCGCCGCGGTTCCAGGACGAGTCGAACTCTTCGCCGGATTCGAATTCGACGCCCACGTAGTGCACTTCCACGGTGCCGCCTGGCACCGCTTCCTTGCCCGAGCCTTCGATGATGTCCTTGATCACCAGCTCGGTGGGCGCGGGCCCTGCCTGGAACTCGATCTCCGGTTTGGTCATGCGGCTATCCCCTTCGATAGGTGATGGATGGATTTCGTCAGCGGTTGTTGATCTCGCGGTAGTCGCGAGCGCCGTAGCCGGTGTAGATCTGCCGGGGACGGCCGATCTTCAGCGGTTCGCTGTGCATCTCGCGCCAGTGCGCGATCCAGCCGGGGAGCCGGCCCATCGCGAACAGCACGGTGAACATGCGGGTCGGGAAGCCCATCGCCTTGTAGATGACGCCGGTGTAGAAGTCGACGTTCGGGTACAGGCGGCGCTCGATGAAGTAGTCGTCGGTGAGTGCGGCCTCTTCCAGGGCCTGGGCGATGTCGAACAGCTCGTCGTGGCCGCCGAGCTTGCTGAGGATGGCGTCGGCGTGCTTCTTGGCGATCGAGGCGCGCGGGTCGTAGTTGCGGTAGACGCGGTGGCCGAAGCCCATGAGCTTCACCCCGTCTTCCTTGTTCTTGACCTTGCGAATGAACTCCTTGACGTCGCTGCCGGTGGCCTTGATGCCGTCGAGCATCTCCAGCACGGCCTGGTTCGCGCCGCCGTGCAGCGGGCCCCACAGCGCGTTGATGCCGCCGGACACCGAGGTGAACAGGTTGGCATCGGACGAGCCGACCAGGCGCACGGTGGAGGTGGAGCAGTTCTGCTCGTGGTCGGCGTGCAGGATCAGCAGCATGTCCAGCGCGGCGGCGACCTCGGGGTCCACCTCGTAGGGCTCGGCGGGGAAGCCGAAGGTCATCCGCAGGAAGTTCTCGACCAGGCTCAGCGAGTTGTCCGGGTAGAGGAACGGCTGGCCGACCGACTTCTTGTACGAGTAGGCCGCGATGGTGGGCAGCTTGGCCAGTAGTCGGATGGTGGACAGCTCGACCTGTTCGGGATCGCGGGGGTCCAGCGAGTCCTGGTAGTAGGCCGACAGCGCGTTCACCGCCGAGGACAGCACCGGCATGGGGTGCGCGTTGCGCGGGAAGCCGTCGAAGAACCGCTTCAGGTCCTCGTGCAGCAGGGTGTGCCTGCGGATGCGGTCGGTGAAGTCCTCGAGCTGGGCCTGGGTGGGCAGCTCGCCGTAGATCAGCAGGTAGCTGACCTCGATGAAGGTGGAGGCGGCCGCGAGCTGGTCGATGGGGTAGCCGCGGTAGCGCAGGATGCCCGCCTCACCGTCGATGTAGGTGATGGCCGACTTGGTCGGGGCGGTGTTCATGAAGCCCGGGTCGTACGTCACGTACCCGGTGCTGGCCAGCAGCTTTCCCAGCTCGATCCCGTCGTTGCCCTCGGCGGCCCTGGTGACCGTCATCGGGAACTCGCCGCCGGGGTAGGAAAGAACCGGCTTGGCGTCGTCGTCGACGTTGATGATGTTCTCAGCGGGCACGGAAGGATCCCTCTCAGGCTTGAACCACAGGCACCGGCACGGTGGCGCACGATGCGCTTGCCTCAACGCTAGCCGTTGACCGACGCGGACAATACCGGAGGGTAGTCCTGCGGCGGCTCACAAACACGTCCCGGCGCGGTGAGGTCCCACAGCCACGGCGGAACGCGATCGCCAGGTGCTCGCGCCGCACGTCACGCGGCGATTTCGGCATGAGCGCGAGCGACACGGTAACGCGTGAAGGCCGGAAACGCGAGTGCCGCGAGCACCACGCCCACGACCACGAGCGCGCCGCCGCCCGCCGCGGCTACAGCGGTACCCAGGCTCGCCGCCGCGAAACCGTGGGCAACATCACCGATGCGCGGGCCACCCGCGACCACCACGGTGAACACCCCTTGCAGCCGTCCGCGCAGATCGTCGGTGGCCACCGTCTGCAGCATCGTCACCCGGAGTGCGGCCGAGACCATGTCCACCGCGCCACCGAAAGCCGAGCACACCAAAGCGATCCACAGCCCGGCCCCGACGCCGAGGCCGTGGCCGGTGAGGCCGACGGCGAGGCCGAAGCCGACCATGGCCAGCCCCCACAGCGCGATGCAGACCAGCACGGCGAGGCCCTGCCTGCGGATGCGCGGAATCCAGCCGGAGAACACCCCGCCGAGCACCGCGCCCGCCGACATCGACGCGAACAGCAAACCCAGCGCGACGCCGCCGGTGGCCGGGTCGCCGAAGGTCTCGTGCGCGATCTGCGGGAACAGCGCGCGGGGCATGCCGAACACCATGGCGATCACGTCCACCGCGAACGACGCGAGCAGCACCCGCTGTGTGGCCAGGTAGCCGAAACCCTCCAGCACGGTGCGGAATCCGGCCCGGCGCACCGTCCCGGTGGGCGGCAGCGCGGGCAGCCGCCACACCGCCCACAGGGTGGCCAGCAGCGCGACGGCGTCGATCAGATAGAGCGTGGCGAGCCCGACGACCGGGATGAGCGCACCGGCCAGCACCGGCCCCGCGATGGCGCCGAACTGCATCACCGTCATGTTCAGCGAATTGGCGGCGGCGAGTTGGTGTTCCGGGAGCAGCCGCGGGATGGTGGCGCTGCGGGTGGGCTGGTTCACCGCGAAGAACGCCTGCTGCACGGCGAACAGGCCGAGCACGATCCACACGTTGTCCACCCCGGCCGCCGCTTGCAGCCAGAAGGCCAGCGCCGTGAGCCCGGTGCCCGAATTGGTGATCAGCAGGAGCTTGCGCCGATCGAGGACGTCGGCCAGCGCGCCGCCCCACAGGCCGAACACGACCAGCGGCACCAGGCCGAACAGCCCGGCCAGCCCCACGTAGCCGGAGCTGCCGGTGATCTGGAAGATCTGCTGCGGCACCGCGACGACGGACAGTTGCGCGCCGATCATGGTGACGATGCCCGAACTCCACAGGCGTCGATAGTCCGGATTGCGCAGTGGAGTGGTGTCGGCGAGCAGTTTCACTGCCGCAGCGTAATCAGTCCTCCGGCCCGGCCCGGCGCGAGAATTCTCACGCCGGGGCTGGGAATACGTCAGGGCTGCAGGCGCTCCACCGTGGTCGCGTCACCCTCGATCCGCACCCGGATGCGGTTGTGCAGACGCCCGCGCCTGCCCTGCCAGAATTCGACCTCGTCGGGACGGACCAGGAAACCGCCCCAGTGCGGCGGGACCGGGATCTCGTCGACATCGGCGAACCGCGCGGTCGCCTCGGCCAGCGTGCGGTCCAATTCGGCCCGCGAGCCGATCGGCTGGGACTGACGGGAGGCCCAGGCGCCCAGTTGCGAGTCCCGCGGCCGGGAGCGCCAGTACGCCGCCGTCGTCTCGGCGGGGACCCGCTCGACCGCGCCGCGCAGGTGCACCTGCCGGCCCAGCGCGGGCCAGACGAAGGTGACCGCGGCGTACGGGACGGCGGTCAGCTGGGCGCCTTTGGCCGAGTCGTAGTTGGTGTAGAAGATCACGCCTTCGGGGGAGAGTCCTTTACACAGCACGGTCCGCGCGACCGGCCGCGGCGTGCCGTCGGCCAGCGAGACCGTGGCCAGCACCATGGCGTTGGGTTCGGCGATGCCCACGGCGGTGGCCTGTTCGATCCAATGCCGCAGCAGCGGCTCCCAGCCCCCGGCGAGCCAGGTCTCGTCCAAGTCGACGTCGTCGTTGCCGCCGTGTGGAAGGCCGCCGTAGTCGACCCGCATAGCCGCCAGATCCGATGAATTGTCCAGGTCACGCATGGGCCAGACGTTACTCCGCAGTAGCAGGGAGCTAAGGTTTTGATGATCGGCATGTACTCGTCAAATCCGACATCTTCCCATCGGCGAGAACGTGCGACCCAAGCGCAAGGAGAGTCGTGACATGACTACCAGCCCCGCGGTTTCCGGTGGGCAGGCCACCGTTCCCAGCGATTTCGTCAGCGGCCTCGAGGGCGTGGTGGCCTTCACCACCGACATCGCCGAACCCGACAAGGACGGCGGCGCGCTGCGCTATCGCGGCGTGGACATCGAGCACCTGGTCGAGGGCCGGGTGACCTTCGGTGACGTGTGGGCCCTGCTGGTCGACGGATCGTTCGGGCGCGGCCTGCCGCCCGCCGAGCCGTTCCCGCTGCCCGTGCACACCGGTGACGTGCGCGTCGACGTGCAGGCGGGGCTGGCGATGCTCGCGCCGATCTGGGGGTACCAGCCGCTGCTGGACATCGACGACGAGACCGCGCGCGAGAACCTCGCCCGCGCCTCGGTGATGGCGCTGTCCTACGTGGCGCAGTCGGCGCGCGGCATCTACCAGCCCGCCGTCCCGCAGAAGAAGATCGACGAGTGCACCACGGTCACCGAGCGCTTCATGACGCGCTGGAAGGGCGACCCGGACCCGCGCCACACCGAGGCCATCGACGCCTACTGGGTCTCCGCCGCCGAGCACGGCATGAATGCCTCCACCTTCACCGCCCGGGTGATCGCCTCGACCGGCGCCGACGTCGCCGCCGCGCTGTCCGGCGCGATCGGCGCCATGTCGGGCCCGCTGCACGGCGGCGCGCCCGCCCGCGTGCTGCCGATGATCGAAGAGGTCGAGCGGACCGGCGACGCACGGGCCCTGGTCAAGGGCATCCTGGACCGCAAGGAGAAGCTGATGGGCTTCGGCCATCGGGTCTACCGGGCCGAGGACCCGCGCGCCCGCGTCCTGCGCGCCACCGCGAAGCGACTGGCCGCGCCGCGCTACGAGGTGGCCGCCGCACTGGAGCAGGCCGCCCTGGCGGAACTGCGCGAACGCCGCCCCGACCGCGCCATCGAGACCAACGTGGAGTTCTGGGCCGCGGTGATCCTGGACTTCGCCGAGGTGCCCGCGCACATGATGCCCGCCATGTTCACCTGCGGCCGCACCGCGGGCTGGTGCGCGCACATCCTGGAACAGAAACAACTGGGCAAACTGGTCCGCCCGGCGGCCATCTACACCGGCCCCGGCCCCCGCAAGCCCGAAGAGGTCGAAGGCTGGGCCACCATCGCGCACACCTGACCCACCGCATCGCTAGGTCCGCGAGCCGGGCGTGGCAGCGGGAAATATTCTCCTGCGGTCACATCCGGCTCGCGTCGCATCCGATGCAGCGGGCAGCCGATCAGGCCCCGCGCGGCCCCACCGTGACCCGCCGTCCGTCGCGGGTGGCCACAGTGATGCGCGGCCGTTCGCTTCCGGTGGCGCGGACGACCGCGAACGCCAAACCGTCCGCACCGATCGCTACCACCTGCTCCTCCAGGCTGGAGGCCACCGACAGGGAAACCGCGTCCTGTGCGGCGCGGCCGATCACCGCGAACCAGCCCACGCCGTTCCGGTCAGCGGTCGCGGACCGGAATCGGGCTCCGAGCCGCTGCAACGGCTCCCACGCCAGGGTGTGGGCATGCCGAAGACCGCTAGGCCGGGGTGCGCCGAACGTTGTTCCGTGGGTCGTCCACCGGTTTCCGTCGGGGTGCACGAACACGATGTAGCGACCCCGCTCACCGTCGATGACGACAGCGGCGATCTCGTCGCGGACAATCGCGCTGACCGACGTGAGATCCTGGTCAGCGGCCACCAGGGCATCGAGCGCCACGGCGACCGCTGGATGGTTCAGAACGTACATTCGCCGTGCCGATTCCTTTCATGTCAGCGGGTTACGCAAATGACGGCGTTGTTGTCCCACCGTCGTCCTAGTAGCGCGCGACGTGCTTGTACCGACCTTCCGTTGGTAGGTCCTGATCAGGCCACGAGTGGGAGAGGAAACGCGAACGGCCGCAGACCAGCTGATTCGGTCAGCCGTCCGCGGATCGAATCACAGTGGTTCCGTCAAGACTGCGCACCCGATACTGGCCCGGTCCAGGTATCGGGGCATCGATGATCTGGGCTAGCCGCCGGATCAGTTCGGCGGGTTCAATGCCCATCCGATCGCGCAGCTCGACGGTCGAGATGGCGTCCGGGTCGGAGAACGCGGCGATCAAGACGTGCTCCACGCCTACCCATCCGTCACCTCGGTCCCGTGCGAGCTTCTCGGCGTCGGCCAGCAACCGCTCGTACATGGGTGTTCGGATGATCGACTCCGCCATCGCTCCACTTTCCCGTCACATGTAGAGAATCTCGGTCCATTCGTAGTAAGTGTGCCCCCACGAGTCCTTGTACTTCCTGCACCACCAGTACCGCCACCCCAGACCGTCATGCGTCCTCACCTTGTCGCCCTCATTGAGTCGGCTGCAGGTCAGTGCCGGAGTGCCGTCCGGCGTCGACTCCGATTCCGGGAACCGCGCCGAGTCGCTACCTCGGCATGCAGAGTTGTCGTCCTTGGGATCGACGTGCCCGAACAAGCATGGCCCGGCGTGGGCCGGTGCAATCGCGGTCGGCGTGAGCGTGCTGCCGACGAGCGACACCGTGAGTGCGCAGCCTGCGAGCAGCGCACGGGCTGTGGTCCTGAGCTTCATGGGTTCCTCCTCCGGGAGTGGGCGTGCCGACCACCTCGCCGGGTCGGTGCCGTTGGGTTGGCGTCGATGTCCGGGGCGACTCCGGCCGCGCGCAATGTCCGCTGGATCTCCCGCTTGCGGGCGCAGCGGGTGAGTCGGCAGCCCAGATGCCGCGCCCACTGCTGGCGGGCCTGCTCGACCGTCAGCGGCAGGGGCGGCGGTTCGTGGCTGAGGCGTTCGTCGATCTCGGTGAACCGCGGCCCCATAGCCGGTGCACCGGTCGCCAGCCAGGCAGCGGCGAATACGCAGGCGATGACCGCGGCGGCCATCGCGGCGAGGATCAGCACCGGTCCGGCGGGCATGGCTGTCCATCCATCACCGCGGAGACGAGGTCTGCCCACTGCGTAGCGAGGTAACCCACCTGTGTCCACGCCGCGTGCAGGGTCTCCTCGGTGACTTCCTCCTGCGCGAGCAACAGCGCCTCGACATCGACGTACGCGCCGGCAAGCGCATCAGCGGCGGGCCCGACATCGGCCGCGCCGGTGGCCGACGCAAGGTGGGTGGTCACCCATCGGTTGATCTGCGTGACGAGTTCGGCGCGGCGGCGGTCGACGTCGGCGGCGCGGCCCGGGTCGATTCGGCGGGTGCGGTGCAGGTGCGCGAGTGCCCGCGCCCACCGAGTGACGAGGTGATCGCCGGGCTTGTCGCCTGCGACGTAGCGGATCGCCGCGCTGACCTCGTGCCAGTCCGGTAACCCGTGCTGAAACCTGCTGCCCGCGTTCATACCCGGCTACTCCTGTGATCCGAGCGAGTAGGCCATCGCCGCGAGGTATGGCAGGCATCCGCCACCGTGGCCGGAGTGGTCGACAAGGATGAAGCGGGCGCGGTCGAAGTCGAGATCGGTGGGTTCGGTTCCGCAGTCGCAGTAGTGCGCGGCCCACGGGTCCTGGGTGTCTCGCGTGATACGCATGGCAGCCTCCGTGGCAGACGGTTCGGGCACACCAGCGCCGGAACCGGCCGCGCAGCTCCAACCAAGACCTCCCGCGCGGCCGGGAACGTATCCGAGACGGATGCGGGGATCGCCTGCGGCCCTGCACCTGTGTGCTATCTCAGCGTCTCCGCGGCGGGTCGAAGCGACTAGGCAGTAGCGATGCAGTTGTAACGCAACTTCGCAGCATCTCCTGAGCGATTGGAGAGGGGATGCGGGTGACCGGGTGTAATTTTCGAAGCACCACGGCGGCACGAGCAGGGGGCTGAAGCGAGCCGATGATCATCTATCGCTGGACCGGAGTGGAATCGAAAGCGCTGCGCGATGCGATGCTCCTCAGCGTCGAGAAGTTCGCAGCCAGAACGGGGATCTCGGCGCGGTCGGTCACCAACTGGGAGCTCCAGGGGGTCTCTGCGCACATGCGGCCGAGCAGCCGGGAACTGCTGGACAAGGCGCTCGTGGAAGCGTCGCCGGAGGTGATCGCCCGCTTCGAGCGGGCGCTGGCCGAAATCGGATCGCAGCGAAACGAACCCCAGGACGGTCCCCCGGCAACAGTTACGCTGGCGAATGACACCCCCGCTCGGCTGGTGCCGATCGCGTCGGGTGCTGGTGATGCTGATCAGGTCTGGGTGCGCGCCCGGACCGCCGCCGGAGAGGTCGTCCTCGTGTCACTCCCACGTCGTACCGTCGTCGCAGGATTCGGAGCTGGAGCCCTAGCCGCCGCCGTGGGCGCCAAGCCCGCGGCAGCCCTGGCCCACAGTCACGTCGACCATCCCGCCCACTTCCGCACGCTCCGGTTGGCGCTCATCGAGAGCGACAACCTCTACGGCGGCCAGTCGGTGATCCCACTGGTCGAGCAGAACCTCGAGATCATGAACCAGCTGCGGCGCGCGGGGATCGGCGACGCCGCCGAGATGCAGCGGATACGGATCTTCTACGCGGAGTTCGCGGCGTGGCTGTACCAGGACGCCTGTAACTGGTCGCGCGCTCGGCACTGGACCGACCGCGCGCTGACCTGGTCGCATCAGCTCGGAGATGACTACTGCATCGCGGCCACGCTGATCCGTAAGGCGCAGATCGCGAACGACATGGAAGACGGTGCCGAGGCAATGGAGTTGGCGGAGGCCGCCGAACGCGCCGCACCGCCGGGAACGCGTTTCGCTGCGGTGGCAGCGACCTTCGCCGGGTACGGTGCCGCGCTGGCCGGTGACCGATCGGGCAGCGCTCGCGCGTTCGACCGGGCGCGCACGCTCGCGGACGGCGCCGACACGGATCCGGTGTGGGGTGGGTTCCTCGACGAGCCGTACATCGACGCCCACCAGGCGCACGGGCACGCGGCGCTGGGCGACTACCGGGCCGCGATCGACCAGTTCGCGCGGGCGATCGGTGGAATGCAGTCCGGGTTCACGCGCGATGAAGCTGTCTACACCTCGCGGCAGGCGCTCGCGTACGCGCACGCGGGTGAGGCAGAGCCCGCCGCCACGCTGGGCCTCGCCGCGATGCAGGTCGGCGTCAGCACCGGATCCGAACGCGTCCTGCGGAACGTGCGCGCCGTCGATGAGTTGCTGTCGGCGCCGCATCTGCCCGAGGTCGCCGAATTCCGTGCGGCGGCCGAGCGCTGGGCGGTCATCTCGTGACCCGGCCGTTCGTGCTGCTGTCTGTCGCGACCAGCATCGACGGCTACATCGACGATACGACCGCCGAACGGCTGCTGCTGTCCAACGCCGAGGACTTCGACCGCGTCGACCAGGTCCGCGCCGAGTGCGACGCCATCCTCATCGGGGCAGGCACAATCCGCGCCGACAATCCCCGGCTCATCGTGAAGGGCGACGACCGCCAGGCCGAGCGCGCCGCAGCCGGCCGGAGCCGGCAGCCGTTGAAGGTGACCGTCACCGACAGCGGCAACCTCGAGCCGGACGCGAAATTCTGGCACCACGGCACCGACCAGCACCGGCCCGTGGTCTACACGATCGACGCCGGCGCAGCGAAGGTGCGCGAACAACTCGGCGAACTGGCGGACGTCGTCGCGCTCGGCGAGACGGTGGACTTCGGTGCGCTGCTCGACGACCTCGGCGCCCGGGGCGTCGGCCGGTTGATGGTCGAGGGCGGCTCTCACATGCACACGGCGTTTCTGTCGGCCGGGCTCGCCGACGAGCTGCATCTCGCGATCGGCCCGATCCTGGTCGGCGACCCCCGCGCGCCGCGGTTCGTGAATCCGGCACTATTCCCGGGCGGTTCGACGCGGCGGATGCGGTTGGTCGACGTTACTCAGCTCGGCGACGTCGCGGTACTGCGCTACCACGTGAAGGCGTAGGTCGGTACCGGTCGTCGGCATCGTCCTGCGGCGGCTGGTATTCCTCGCCCATCGCGGCCGCCTCGAGTACGTCGAGGATCCGGCCGAGCACTACCCCGGCGTAGCATCCGGGGCAAGCAAGAGGACTCGAGGAATGCTGGACAAAGAAATATCGCGGCGCCAAATGCTCGGCGCCGGGGCCGTACTGGCCGCAGGATTCGCCGCCACCGGATGCGGCACCACACCGATCACGTCCGTCGCCCAGGCCGAAACGTCGGCTGCGCCCGCCACGAGCGCGCGGTCGGCACCGGCGCCTGCTGTCGCCACCCGGTACGCCGGGATGCAGCCGAGCCACTGGGGCGTCGAGATGGCGGGAATCACAAGTGCTTTCGCGGCCGCGGGCAAACAAGTGGCGCTCACCTTCGACGCGTGCGGCGGGCCAGGTAACAACGATATCGACGAGTCGCTAATGAACTTCCTGATCAGCGAGCGGATTCCGGCGACGCTGTTCCTCAACAAGCGCTGGATCGATGCGAACCGGGCGCGGGCCGCGCAATTGGCAGCGAATCCACTGTTCGAACTGGCCAATCACGGCGTGGCGCACAAACCGCTTTCGGTGAACGGCCGCGAAGCGTATGGCATCGCGGGCACACGCTCGGCGCAGGAGGCCGCCGACGAAGTGTGGGCCAACCACGAGTTACTGACCAAGCTGGCGGGCAGGCCGCCGCGATTCTTCCGTGCGGGCACCGCGCATTACGACGACGTGGCCGTGGCTATCGTTCGCGAATTGGGGGAAATCCCGGTCGGTTTCAGTATCAACGCCGATTTCGGCGCGACGGCTTCGGCCACCGAGGTGCAATCGGCGATGAGTGCGGTTGCCCCGGGCGCTATTTCACTCGCCCACATGCACCGGCCGCACTCCGGGACGGCGGCGGGCATGATCGCGGCGCTGCCGAAGATCCGGGCGATGGGTTTCACCTTCGTGCATCTGTAGGCGCTCGACCCGATCAACCCGCGGTTCACTCCTCCAGCGACGCGAGCCAGTCGACGGCGACCGATTCGCCGTGGTCGACTTCGAAGAAGGCGACCTCGAGATGCTGGCCGAGGTCCACCAGGCGGATGGCGTTCAACGGCACCGGCTGCACCAGCCGCACCCGCCACGGTTTGGGTTCGTCCCAGGCCCGCAGTTCGAGGTCCAGCCGCAGCACGGGATCGTCACGCCCGGAATAGTCGGCCGCGACCGGCGCGGCGGCTAGCACGGTGGCGTCCGCGCGGCGGCCGTCGGCGAGGATTTTCGCGATGCTCGCGCGGCCGGATTCTTCGATGCCGGGCACGTACAGCACGAGGCGATCGCGGTCGCGCGGGTCCACTCGGCAGCACACCACGTCGCCCGGGCGCATCCATTCCAGGTCGGCGTCGGCCACCCGCTGCCGCACCCGGCTCTCGTAGGGGAACTCCCCGGCCAGCTGCACCCGGACCCAGAACACGTGCCCCGGTTCGGTGCGCCGCGGACGTACACCGAGGATCGTCGCGGTCCCCGCTTCCCCCCGGATTAGCAACTCTCGTCGCATCGCGTCCGAGACCGTCGCTCCGCGCAGCCGGAAATTCCGAGCTCGCTCGCGCAGTCGCCACCCCGAGTTAGCTGAGGGCATGCTCATGGGCGCTTACGTTAGCCGGAGTGTGGGCGTCGCCACAGCGACACCACCGACTACCCTGTTCGCCATGACCTCTGCGTTTCCGACCATTCCCGACGATCTCAAGCCCGCCGACGGACGGTTCGGTTGCGGCCCCTCCAAGGTGCGTCCGGAGCAGCTGCAGTCGCTGGTGAACGTCGGCGCCTCGGTGTTCGGAACCTCGCATCGGCAGAAGCCGGTCAAGGACGTGGTGGCGCGCGTGCGCTCCGGCTTGCGTGAGCTGTTCGGCCTGCCGGACGGCTACGAAGTGGTGCTCGGCAACGGCGGTACCACCGCATTCTGGGACGCCGCGGCGTTCGGCCTGGTCCGCGAGCGCTCGCTGCACTTGACCAACGGTGAGTTCAGCTCGAAGTTCGCCGCGGTGACCAAGGGCAATCCGTTCATCGGCGACCCGATCGTGGTCTCGGCGGAGCCCGGCAGCGCGCCGGAGCCGGTGTCCGACCCGTCGGCGGACCTGATCGGCTGGGCGCACAACGAGACCTCGACCGGCGTCTCGATCCCGGTGCGGCGGCCCGCGGGCTCGGAGCACGCGCTCATCGCCATCGACGCCACCTCGGGCGCGGGCGGCCTCCCGGTGACCATCACCGACGCCGACGTGTACTACTTCGCGCCGCAGAAGTGCTTCGCCTCCGACGGCGGCCTGTGGGTCGCGCTGATGAGCCCGGCCGCACTGGCCCGGGTCGAGGAGATCAAGGCCTCGGGCCGCTGGACCCCCGACTTCCTGTCGCTGCCGATCGCGATCGACAACAGCACGAAGGACCAGACCTACAACACCCCGGCCCTGGGCACCCTGCTGTTGTTCGCCGACCAGATCGAGTGGCTCAACGGCAACGGCGGTCTGGACTGGGCGGTCAAGCGCACGCTGGACTCCTCCTCGCGGCTGTACTCCTGGGCCGAGTCGAGCGAGTACGCCACCCCGTACGTCACGGACCCGGCGCACCGCTCGCAGGTGGTCGGCACCATCGACTTCGCCGATTCGGTCGACGCGGCCAAGGTCGCGAAGATCCTGCGGGCCAACGGCATCGTGGACACCGAGCCGTACCGCAAGCTGGGCCGCAACCAGCTGCGCATCGGCATGTTCCCGGCGATCGATCCGGACGACGTCAGCCAGCTGACCCGCGCCATCGATTGGGTCGTGCAGAATCTCGGCTGACGGCCGCATATTTCGACCCCGACGGCCGCAACACGCCCGGGATCGACACGCCGCAGAATTAGGCGTAGCCGAGCGAACAGAGCAGATTAGCGGGGCACGGACGTCTCCCGAGAGATTTCCGTGCCGCGTGTCCTGCCCCATGAATCTCAGATGTGCACTACTGTTTCGGAAAGTGGGCGGTGTCGCGAGTCGACGCGATAAGGAGGTAACGGTGCGTGAACTTCGAGTGATCGGGGTGACGCCCGACTCCACGCACATCGTGTGTATCGACACCGAGTCCGGTCAGAAGTTCCGGCTGCCCGCCGACGACAAACTGCGAGCCGCCGCGCGCGGAGACCTTGCCCGATTCGGCCAGATTGAGATCGAAATGGAAGCAACTATGCGTCCCCGCGATATCCAGGCCCGTATTCGCGCAGGGGCCTCCGTGGAACAGGTCACCGAAGAATCCGGAATGCCGGCCAGTCGCGTCGAGCGATTCGCCTATCCGGTGCTACTGGAGCGAGCCCGCGCCGCCGAGCTCGCCCAGAAGGCGCACCCGGTGCGCCCCGACGGCCCCGCCGTGGACACTCTGATTGATGTGGTCACCGCCGCGTTCACCGCGCGCGGGCACAACATCGAGGGTGCCGAATGGGATGCCTGGAAAGACGAGAAGGGCTACTGGGTCGCCCAGTTGCAGTGGCAGAACGGACGATCCGAGATCGCCGCGCACTGGCGTTACCAGCCGGACGCGCACGGTGGCTCGGTCTCCCCGCTCGACGACCCGGCCTCCGATCTGATCGATCCGGATTTCGGCCGCGCCCTGCGCGGCCTGGCGACGATCGCGCCGCCCGAGCCCGAACCGGCCGCGCCGCAGCCGGAGCCGGTGGCCGAACCGCGTCCCGCCCCGGCCGCGCCGCCGGCGCGCACCGCGAGCCGCCAGAGCCAGCCGACGCTGGACGAGTACTACGAACAGCGGGCCGTCGCGGCCGGCGGCAGCGCCGCCGCGATCCCGGCGGGCAACGGCTCGACGCCCGCCGCGCCCGCCACCGCGGCCCCGGCCGCCGCCGCTACCGCCGCGCCCGCCAATGGCGCCGCGACGGCCACCACGTCCACCCCCGCGGACACCGCCGCGCCGGCGCCCGCCCCCACCGAGGAGCCTGCGAAACCCGCGGCGAAGGCCCCGGCCAAGCCGAGTCGCAGCAAGCGCGGCAAGGCTCCGATGCCGTCGTGGGAGGATGTACTGCTCGGAGTGCGCAGCTCCGGTCACTGAGCGTCGGCCTTCCGAGCCGTCGATCGGTCGCCGACGGGACGTGGAAGCCCTCGTGCGTCGGCCGCCCTCTGGCGATAGCGCTGCCTCGCGAAATCGATGATTACGAACCGGCGTTCGCGGTGCGAAGCCGCACCGGGGCCGGTCCGTGGCGAGTAAATTTTCGGTGTGGTCGACGACGCGCGTCGGCGCCAGGAGCCACCCCTGCGGTGGCCGTTCGGCGCAGCCGGGCGTTCGCTCGAAGTTCGCGGAGTCGATTCGTGCAGCTATCGGGAGGTGCCGGATGCTATCCAAGGCTTGCTCGCTCTGGTACGTCGACGCACCCGATGCTCTGACGGTATTGCGCGCGAACCACGATCCGGATCCCAAAGCCGCACTGGCATTGGCGAAGCAATTGCACGAGGACCGCGATGTGCGGCCGATCATGGTCGGCACCCTGGCGGGTTGCGCGGGACCCGGAACCGACGAGGTGTGCATCGGCTGTTTTCCCGGCGTGACGGTGCTGTGCTCGGCCCAAGCCGCGCGTATCCACCCGACCGAGATCCCGGAGTTGCTGGTGCGGCCGCTGGCCTCGGAACACACGTATCTGGTGTCGTTCGACCTCGAGCACGGTTGGGGCGCGTTCGCCCACTGGGAGCGCGGCGAATTCCGCAGAGCCTTCAGCTCGACCCGGGTGCGCATCCTGGAGGACGAAGGACTTCCGCTGGTCTGGGAACGGCCGTACTGGGCAGGCGAACATCCGGTGCGCTGGCGCGCGGGCGAACTGCCCGACCCCCAGGCGCTGCCCTTCGACCCACCCGATTTCGCCGACGCGGCCAACAACGAATGGCTGGGCTTCCACTACCGCGGGCCTGTCGCGCCCCGCGCGCTCGTGCCGGGTGACATTCCCGTCTGCAAGTTCGCGCTGTACCCGAAGGGCCAGATGCCCGACCCCCCGGTTCGCGGCTCGACCGAGGCCGCAGCGCATACGCGCGCGCGTAAGCGCGGACTGTTCGGCTGGCTGCGCGGCCACGACCCGGTCGGCTGAACGCGGCAGCCCGCCGGTGCTAGGCGGCCGATCCGCCGATCAACAGCACGATCCATCCGAGCAGCACACCTGCCGCGCCGCCGCCGATCACCCACCGCGTCACCGGGGCGAACCGCCAGCGCCACGCGGTGGGCGCGGCGCCGCCGACCGCCACCAGGTTGACCGCCACCGCGAGCAACGGGTGCACTTCGGCCAGCGCGGCCCCGAACGAATACACCGCGACCGCCGCCAGCAGCGCCACCATGACGGCCACGGTGAGGCCCGCGCCCCACGGCGTCGGGTCCTGGTCGGACGGATACGGCCGATACGGTCCGGTCATGCCGTGTCCTTTCCGGCATGAGCGGGGCCCTGCGTGGTCACGCTGCGCTGCCTCCTCCGGGCCTGACCGCTCATGCCGTGCGCACCCGCTCGTAGAACGCCATCGCGGCCGCGGTCGCGACATTGAGCGAGTCGGTGCCGGGCGTCATGGGGATGCGCGCGCGAACATCGGTGGCCCGCATGGCCGCCTCGGTCAGCCCCGGCCCTTCGGCCCCGAGCAACAACGCCACCCGCTCCCCCGTCATCGCCGCCGCCAGATTCGCCGCCGCCGCGTCAGGAGTGAGGGCAATGATCTGGAATCCTCTGCGGCGCAGTATATCCAGTCCACCCGGCCAGTCCGGCACGGACGCGAACGGGACTCGCAGCACATGGCCCATCGAGACCCGGACGGCCCGGCGGTACAAGGGGTCGGCGCAGCGGTCGCCGAACAGGATCGCGTCGGCTCCGAGCCCGGCCGCGTTGCGGAACATGGCGCCGAGATTCTCGTGGTCGTTGACGCCTTCGAGCACCGCGACGGTGCGCGCCTGCTCGAGCACCTCGTCCATGCCGAGTTCGGCGGGGCGGCGGGCGATGGCCAGCACGCCGCGGTTGAGGTGGAAACCGACCACCTCGGCCATCACCTCGGCCGTCGCCCGGAAGTACGGCACGTCGACGGCCATCAGATCGTCGGCGAGTTCGGCGCGCCTGCGCTCCACACCGAGCAGCGCGGACGGCGCGAAGCGCGAGTCGAGCATCCGCTGGACCACCACGACACCCTCGGCGATCACCAAGCCCTTGCGCCCGGGCAGATCGGGCCTGCGATCGGCCGACTTGAGATCGCGGAAGTCGTCGACCCGAGGGTCGGCGGGGTCATCGATGTCGATCACTTCGGCCACCGCTCCATCCTGCCGAACGGTCGCGGCCGGGTCCGAATCGGCGTTCGCCGGGCGGTCGCGGAGCACGGAAAACCTGGTGCGGGCGGGTGCGCGAACGTGGGATGGTCGGAGCATGACGACCCTCCAGGGAATCACCATCCGGTCGGCCACCGAAGACGACGGACCCGCGATCACGACGCTGGTGGAGACCTCGTTCGGCACTCGCTACGACCCGGCCGAGCTGGAGCGGATACCCCTGCTGTTCCCACCGGAGAACAGCATCGTGGCGGTCGAGGACGGGCAGATCGTCGGGCACGTGCAGTCCACCACCATGACGGTCACGGTGCCCGGCGAACGGACTGTGCCTGCGTGCGGCATCGCGGCCGTCGGGGTGGCGCCGACCCACCGGCGGCGCGGCATCCTGCGCGCCATGTACACCGAACAGCACCGGCGCGTCGAGGCGGCCGGGCTGCCGCTGACCATGTTCACCGCGAGCGAGGGCGGCATCTACGGCCGGTTCGGCTACGGCCCCGTGACGCGGGAGAACGCCGTTGGCATCGACCGGCGGTTCGCGGCATTCCTGCCGTCGGCGCCGGATCCCGGCGGCGTCACGCTGCGCCCGCCGAGCGAAATGCGCGCGGCGGCGGATGCGATCTACGACCGCTGGCGCAGGCTGACGCCCGGGGCGCAGGTACGCCCGGCGGCGGCCTGGGACATCGTTTTCGACGATCCGGAACGTTTCCGCGATGGCGGCACCACGCTGTTCGGACTTCTGCACGCCGACGGCTACGCGCTGTACCGGTTCCACTCCGACGACAGGGCGCAGACGGTCGACGTGGTCGAGATGCGGACGGTCACCGCCGAAGCGCACGCGGCCCTGTGGCGAGCCCTGCTCGGGCTCGATCTGACGCGGCGGGTGGACGCGGTGCTCACCGACCACGACCCGCTGCCCTATCTGCTGACCGATCCCCGGCTGGTGCGTACCACCGCACGCTACGACGGTCTGTGGCTTCGCCTGATGGACGTGCCCGCGGCGCTCACCGCACGCGCTTACCTTAGCGATCTGGAGGTGACGCTCGAGGTGACCGATCCCTTCCGGAACGCGGGCGGAACGTTCGCACTGCGCGTCCGCAACGGGCAGGCGGAATGCGAGCCGACCGATCGCGCGCCCGACATCGAGCTCGGCATCGACGTCCTCGGCAGCATGTACTTGGGCGCGCACCCCGCGCGCGTGTTCGCCGCGGCGAACCGGTTGCGGAGCAAGAATTCCGCGCACGTGCGCGCGCTCGACGACGCCTTCGGCGCCGAGCGCGACGCGATGCTCGGCTGGTTCTTCTGACGCCGCGCACCACGCCCCGCGGGCTGGCATGCTGGTCTCATGAAGCCGATCCAGTTGGTTCTCAATATCCTGTGGCTGATCTTCGCCGGGTTCTGGCTGGCGCTGGGCTACATCGCGGCGGGGATCATCTGCTTCATCCTGATCATCACGATTCCGTTCGGCATAGCGTCGTTCCGGATCGCCGCCTACGTGCTGTGGCCGTTCGGCCGGACCACCGTGGAGAAGCCGGGGGCCGGCGCCGGGTCGCTGATCGGCAACATCATCTGGTTCATCGTCGCGGGCTGGTGGCTGGCGCTGGGCCATCTGCTCACCAGCATTCCGTTGTTCGTGTCGATCATCGGCATCCCGTTCGGCTGGGCCAACCTGAAGTTCATCCCGCTCTCGCTGTTCCCGCTCGGACGGGAGATCGTGGACAGCGATCAGCCGTTCGGCGCGCGGTAGCCGCCGGCATCCGGTCCGGGGGGCGCGCCGGGCAGAGCCCCATTCGCGACACATTTGTGATCTGCATCACATGGTGTTAACGAAATCACACCTCCGTGCGAAGGTTAGCTAGAAGGTAACTGATTTTTTTCCAGTGCCCAACGCGCCCCGAGCGGGCGCCGAGCCGACCGCACGGGAGGGCTCCACCATGACCGACCGCACCGCCCGCAGGCCCGACTCGGACACCGCGCCGCTCGCGCCGATCGCCGTGACGTTGGGGCTGCTACTGCTCATCGGCGCGGCGACCCAGTTCACCCATCTGCCCCGCTGGGCCGACGACTACGGGGTGCTGGTCTATCCGGCCTTCGTCCTGTGCCTGGCCATCGCGGGCGGCCTGCTGCGGTGGGGCGGCGGGATCGTCCTGCGGCTGGTGCGGGCGAACCGCTGAGCCCTGCCGCCGAATCCCGCAGGGGTCATTCGGATTCCGCGACGATCTGCTTCATGATCGCCACGGCGCGGTTTAGCACGACCAGCTGCTCCTCGGTGAGCGTCGACAGCTGCTCGGTCATCCACGCCTCCCGCGCGCTGGCCTCGTCGGCGATCAGCGCGCGGCCCGCTGAGGACAACGACACGATGATCTGACGGCCATCGGTCGGATGCGGGTTGCGTTCCACCAGATCCAGGTCGGTGAGCGAGGCGATGACCCGGGTCATCGAGGGGGGCTGCACACGTTCCTTCGCCGCGAGCGCACCCGGCGTCATCGCGCCCTCGCGCGCCAGGGTGGCGAGCGCGGAGAGTTGAGTCAGCGAGATCTGCGAGTCGGCACGACGGCCGCGCAGGTGTCGCGTCAGTCGAACGACCGCCAGCGAGAGCTCACCAGCGAGGGCTCTGACATCCGATGGCGTTGTCACAGTGCCAAACGATACGGGACCATGGGCGGCCGGTCGCGGCTTCCCGCCAGGCCGCGACCACTCCGCTCCGCTCGGCCGCAGCGCCGCACCCAGCAGGGCGGATTAGGCTGGGCCCGTGACACAGAAAGTCCCGCAGCTGCCGCCGCGCCTGACCGATCCGCGCCCCGTGCTCGCGGTCGGCAGCGCACTGTGGCTGATCGCCACCGTCGTGGTGTGGGCGGGCGGCGACCGGTGGGCGTCGGCTCGGCCGGTCTGCCTGATGGGACTGGTGGTCGGGCTGATCGCACTCGTGATCTATTTGGTCCAGCGGCGCGGCGCGCGGCGCGGGGACAAGGGCGCGCAAACGGGTCTGTGACTGCGCGCTTACGGACGGACCTGGAATTCGTCGGTCGTGCCGGTGAGCGGGTACAGCGCGCCATCGGGATCCAGGCGGGTCGCGTAATGCTGGAAGCGATAGCGTCCCGGTTCGGCGTCGACCGGGATGTCCCAGGTGAATCGGGCCACCGACTCGGCGAGCCCGCGCTTGCTCCAGTGGTATTTCACCGCCCACTCCCCCTCGTTGGCCACCCGCGCCCAAGTGCCCGACGCCGTCCTGCGCTGCACTTCCAGAAACGTCCCGTTGCGGCGATTGTCGTGCTTCGGATGCGCCGAGACGAATTCGGCCAGAACCTGCTCTCCAGGAGCGTAGGACGGGCGCGGCTGCACCAGGACGTCACCGAACCCGCGGCCCGGTGCGGCCGCGTCCGGACCGGCGCCCGGCTGGACGTTCGGCTGTAGCTGGGACACGTCGCGGGGCGCAGGGCCGCGCGGCACCTGGCTGCGAGCGGCGAATGCCGCGGCCAGGCGGGTGAACTCCTGCTGATAGGCGCACAAGGTGTAGCGACCGAACAATGTCGAAGCGCCCTCGTACTGCTGGGAGTCGTATTCCTCGGGCGTGGTGACGTATTCGTGATAGGCGTTCGCGTATCCCTGCATCAGCACCCGCTCGAGCGAAACGTTCAGCGCCGCGGCGACAGCGCGGCGGATGCGCAGGCCCGACGTGATGGTGAACTCGCCACCCGCGGCAGCCAGATAGAGCTCGCCGATGCGGACGAGCTGAATCGGCAGCACATTCGGCACCCACGCCACCGGCGGCAGCAGCCCGAGCGGCACCGCGATCGCTTTCGGCGCCTGCGCGTCCGCCAGCCAGTCCGGCGCGGGCTGGGCGGGCTCGCCCAGCGCCGCGACGAACGGATTGCGCACGCCCTCGGGGATCGGGCCGCCGGGCAAGCCCGGACCGTCCTCGACACTGCCCGCGATCAGCGAGACGCCCGCCGCGGCCGGCGCGGTGCGTCGTGGGAGGCCGTCCGGGGTGAAACGGCCGTCCACGGCGATGTCCGCCAAGTCGATGTAGCAGAGCATCGCGTCGACCGGTCCGGAGAGCGGGCGCGCTTGCGCCATCGCGTCTTTCGACGCCACGTACTGACGCTCGCCGAGAATGCGGGTGTTCTCGAACTCGTCCTCGGTGGGCCCCGAGCCCGGACGCAGGTTCAGATTCGGGGACATGTCCCCGGCGTTGGTCTGCGCGAAGGCCGCGACGAACTCGGGCTTGCCGTCCAGGTAGCGCACGCCGTGCTCGATGTGCTCGGCGGAGAACGCGGCATAGCCCTTGTTGTCCGAGCTGATCAGCCGGTTCGCGTTGGTCATGGACGTGTTGTGCGTGGCGAACCAGGTGATGGTCCCGGCCGTCGCGCCGCCTTTGCGCAGGACGAGCGTGGTCACCGCGGGGTCGATGGCCTCCGGGAAATGCTGTTTGTCCGCAGGCGGGTTCAGTTCCCACGCCACCCGCGAGCGGTTCACGCTCGCGTTGTGCAACTCGGTGCGGCCGAGCGCGAGCGAGCCGGGGCCGAGATCGGCGTGCGCGGCGGCGATCGCCTCGACGATCCCGTTCACCTCGGCGTCGTACACCTGCTGCTGGAAGCCGAGGATGGACAGGTTGTAGGCGTAGTCGTTGCTGGAGCCGCCGCAGGTCGCGTGCGAATGCGTCGAGGTGAGCAGGACGTTCTGCTCGGTGTAGAGCCCACCGAAGCGCCGGGCCACTTCGGTCAGCACGCCCCGGTGCACGGATTGGAAGATCATCCCGTTCTCGGCGACCACGAAGACGACGCGCCGTCCCGCGCCGCCGATGATGAACGCCCGCGCGCGCGGGCGCAGGTGGATGCCCGCGGTCTGCTGCTCGAGCTGGGAGTAGCCCATCATCCCGCATTCGGCGGCCGGGCCGGTGATGTCGGAGATGCCGACGCCGATCTCGTAGTCGCCGGAATCCGGGGCGGCGGCCGCCGGAACGCCGAGCGCGTCACTCATCCCGGGCACCGCCGCGGCCGCGAGGGTCGCGGAACCGAGCACGGTCCGGGCCAGAACAGTTCTGCGTGACACCGGCATACCCGTCTCCCTTCTGTCCCGATGCAGCGAACCACACAACTGGTCACTCGTCCAGTCCGATTTTTTCCGGCCGGCGAATTGACTGCGGGGGCCATGGGCGCTTAACTCCCTTGGGTGTCCTCCCGATTGAGCGTCGAAGAACGACGGGCCCACCTTATCGAGGCCGCGATCGGTCTTGCCGAGAAAAAGGGCGTCGCGGGCGTGACCACGCGCGATGTCGCTCAGGCGGCCGGTGTCTCGCTGGGTGTGGTGCATTACTGTTTCGAAAACAAGGACGCGCTGATGACCGAGCTGGTCAAAGCGTTGTCGATGGAATTGCGCGATTCCGTCGACGCAAACGAAACGGTATGGCAGGACGTCGGAAGTGGAAAAGAAGCCCTTCAAAAATTGATCCGCGCGGGACTGGAACTCATGTGGCTGAACATTGAAGCCACTCCGGAACGGCAGCTGCTCACTTACGAAACCACCACTTACGCATTGCGCGAGGGCGAGCAAACCCCGGCGAAACTGGCGATCGCGCGCGAACAGTACAACTTCAACGACTCCACCGTCGCCGACATCCTGGAGCACGCGCGCGATGCGACCGGCAATACGTGGTCGGTCCCGGTGCAGACGCTGAGCCGGTTCACACTCAACGTCATCGACGGTGTGGTGCTGCGCTGGCTGGTGGACAACGACAGCGAGAGCGTGCGCGGCCAGCTCGATCTGCTGAGCGAGATGCTCACCGGATACGCGGCGCAGTAGCCGCGGTTCAGCCGCGCAGGTGCGGTTCAGCCGCGCAGGTGCGGTTCAACCGCGCAGGTGCGGTGCCCGGACGTGCACGGCCGAGCCGGTCTGCCACCAGGGCACCTCGACGGTGGCCTCGATCGCACCGCTCAGCCGCACCGTCAGGTCGCGGTGCACGACCAGCTCGCCAGCTTGCGCGGGCACGGCGAACAGCTGCCGCAGCACGATGCCCAGCGGCTCCGCCGCCCACGTCGTGCGGCGACCGGTATCGATCACCTCGGCGGTCACCGCTTCGGACGCCAGCGGCAGGTCGAGCAGAGCCGCCAGGGCCGAGGCCGTTTCGGTATCGCCGACTACCAGACGATCCGCAGGCACCGCCAAACCGAACCACGGCCGGTCGAGGACGAAGACGTCTGCCGGGTCGGCCACGACACCGGACAGCGCGCGCACGCGATCCGGCGGTTGCAGATCGGCGAGATCGAGCCGCTCCGCGGCGACGGCAGCCGCCAAGCGCGCGTGGGTTCGCGAAACCACCTCCGCGGAGGGTGTTCTCGACGAATCCGCCAGCGCCTCCAGCAGCGCGGCAGCCAGCTCCTCGGTGATCGTGTCGGGATCGGCCAGGACGGCGCGGCAGGCGTCCGGGTCGACACCGGCCACGGCGAATACCGGTAACAGTCCGTCGAATTCGACGTCGGCGGGATGGCGGAACAGTCCCAGCGGTGTGCTGTCGATCCGCGCGTATCGGCGCAGCCACCACGCGGTATAGCCGTCGGCGTCGATGAGCAGGCGGCGGGTGCGCGGCGTCGCGGCCAACTGCCGCAACGCTTCCGGCCACGCCGCGTCGTCGACCAGATCCAGATCGCGGACGGCGACCAACTCCGGCGGATCGTCCGGCAACGTGGACCACCAGTGTTCCTCGTCGTCCAGATCATGGTCCGGTCCGGTCGGATCGGCCTCCACCACCACACCGAAGTCCCAGCCGACGCCGACCGCGCGCAACGCGTCCGCCCCGTAGCGGTCGACCAGCTCCGGATCGGCCGTGCCGAACGGCGCGTCGGGCACGAGCAACTCACGCAACGGCGCGCCGGGCAGCAACAGTTCGTCGGCGGGCCGGAGTTCGCCCTCCAGATCGGACAATTCGAGCGAACTCAGCCACGGCGGCAGCGTCTCTCGGTCGGCGTGCGCGGCGAGACGCAGGATGGCGTCGGCGGTGTCCGGGTCGTCCGGGTGGTCCTCCAGATCGGCGCGCAAGCCCGGGTCGGTCAGGAGATCCTCGGCGGTGGCCGAGCGCGCGCCGAGCCGGGCCAGCAGGGGATGTGCGGCCTCGGGATGCGCCAGCCGGGCCCAATGCACCGGGATCGCGACCTCGAGCTGATCGTCCAGCACCACGGTGCGTGGCCCCGTGACGAGCCTGCCGTCCGCCAGCGGCACCGCCAGCGCGCCGAGTTCCTCCGCCGCGAGCGGATCTCCGGCGAACGGTTCCAGCGCGGCGTAGAACGACCGCCACCAACTCGGCGGCCGATCCAAGCCGCCGGACAATTCCGCGAGCCGTGCCAGACCGAGGCGGTGCACGTCGAGCACAGCCATGGCCTCGGTGTGCGCCCGGCCGGAGAGGTCGGGAATCACCAGGGGACCGACCACCTCGTCCAGCAGGTCGGCCAATTCCGAGGTCAGACCGGCGAAGACATACGCGCGGGTGGGGACGGCGACGTCCAGGTATTGCGGTGGCGCGGTGGTCGACGGCGGCTCCAGGACGCCCGGTTCGGCGGGTGCCGACCTGCCGCTCGAAGCGGCGATCGGCTCGGCAGTCCGGATATCGCCCGGTTCGGCGCCGAACCCGGCACTCGACCCGTCGGGCGCCCGGATCGCCGCTTGCGCCCGATCGCCGGACGCGGCGGCAGGTTCGACGACCGGCTCGTCCGGCGGTTCCGTACGAGCCACGGCTTGCGCATCTCTTTGCCGCAGTTCGTCACCGGTGAGCGAGGCGGTGCCGTCCCATTCGGCATCGGCCGCGGTGCCGGGCTCGAGGTCGGCGGCGAGCCGCGCCGTGTCAGAGGAGTTTTTCCGATCAGTGCGCCGACGGGTGGCTCTCACGGGCAGCCACGGATGCGTTTGCAATTCCCGCAGCAATGCTTCGCGCAATAGCCCATCGGCCTCGCTTCGAGCGAAACCGGGTGCGGGAACCAGCACGAGACGATCGCGCGGCGGAAGGGCACGGGCGAACTCGGCGTAGCCGACCGCCAGTTCGGTGAGCCGGGCGCCGGGCAGCAGCCTACGGCGGTCCGGCTGCATCGGGATGTCCGCGACGAGCAGCGCGGGCAGGGATAGTTCCTCATCGGATCTGGTCGGCGCCCGCAGCACGTCCGGGGCGGCCGCCACCGGCCTGCCGTCGCGCACCGGCAGCAGCCAGCGGGCGCGCGGTGTGCGGTACTGCCACCAGGTTCGCTGCACGTCGCCGGGACCGTCGACGTATACCTCGTGCATGCCGCCGCCCATGTCCTCGGCGCTGCTGACGAGTTCGTCCGCGCCGATACGGATGCGGTGCAGCGCGGGCAGTTCCAGCAGCAGGTCGACGGCTTCGGCGCGCATCGCGGCCAATAGCGCGTCGGCGTCGACGTCCGCGCGCAACCGCAGCACCACCTCGGTGTCGAGCCCCTCCGACGGTCGCGCCCCGGTGGGCCAGGCCAACCGCAACGCGGGCGGGACGAATTCGCCCACAGTGCCCTCGGGTATCCGGATCTCGTTGCGGCGCAGCGCTTCGTGGGTCTCGGCACGGGAAAAGCGCAGCGAACCGGAGACCGACCGCAGCTCGATGTCTTCACTCACCGCGAGCACCGCGGTGAACCCGACACCGAACCGGCCGACGGTCTCCCCCGCCGATTTCCCCGACGCGCGCAGGGCGGTGAGCGCGTGCACACCGGAGACGTCCAGCGGCGCACCGGTATTGCCGATGTACAGGTCACGGCCGTCGAGCCGGACGACGACGGCGCCGGCCACACCCGCCTTGCGCGCGGCGTCGGCGGCGTTCTGCGCCAGCTCGGTCAGCAGTCGGTCGCGGTAACCGGCGCGCACCAAGTCATTCTCGGTCGCCGCGTCCTCCCGCAGCCGCGTCGGCGAATCACGCCATGCGGCGAGAACCGCAGCACGCAGCGCCGAAGTGCCGAACGGGTCGGCGGCCTCGCTCAGCTCCGCGGCGATGATCGGTACTCCGGCCGTTCACCGGGCCCGTCGTCGGCCGGCGACCCCGTGTCGCCCTGCTCGGCCACCGACGCGTCCAAAGCGCCGCGGGGCGCGTAGTCGGACGAACGCTCCTCGACGTTCGTCTCCGGCGCGGTCGATCCGGTGTCGCCTATCCGGTCGGTATGCGAACCGGACGAGGGCTGCTCGGGTGGTTCGACAGCGGGCGTGGACCCGGCCGCGTTCGGCGCGATCTGCGCTGCGTCCGAGCGCGCGTCGAGATGATTCGGCTCCTGCTCCTCTGCCGCGACATCGGCACCGAGCAACTCGGCCGCAGTGGATCCGGTCGCGCTCGCTTCCCCAGCGGACCTGCCCTGGTCGGGCGAGACGTATGCGGACTCGCTGCCACCACTCACCGGGGGAACTGCGCCCTGCCCCGCATCCGCGCCCGAACCGGCCTCGCTCGATGCGGCCTCGGCGTCCGGACTCGCCGACAAGGACGACTCGTGCGCGATCGAATCGACTTCGACCGGACTTGCCTGCGCACCGACCTCCACCGGATAGCCCGCGGGGCTCTGCGTATCGAGCGGTGCGGTGGCATCCGCGATGCCGCTTTCGCCGGCAACCGCGGTGGTGTCCGCCGCATCGCCGGAACCCAGCGCCGGGTCGATGCCGGTGTCTTCCTTCGCCACGCTCTGCTCGTCCGAAGCGCCGATCGTGGCAGCCGCAGCGGCATCGGACGTGCTGTCGTGGACAGCGGGCGCGTCCGCGCTCGGCGCCGTCCGCGCAGCGGGCAGAACGCTCGATTCGGTGAACGCGGCGGAAGTGTCGATTTCGCTGACCTCGGCGACGCTCACCTCATCGGTGTCGATGGCCGTGCTGTCGGCGGGTTGGGCGTCGGTCGCGCTCGGGAATTCGACGGTGATTTCGTCCGCGACGGCGCGGTTCTCCGTCGACCCGACACCTTCGTCAGCGGCGACCTGCTCCGTGACGGCCGGTTCCTCGGTCGTGCGTGACCCGCGGATGGCGTCTGGGGCAGCGACAGCCGCGGGCACCACAGCGGTGTCGGCCACTGCGGCGTCCACTCGTTCGCTTCCCTCGGCGGCCACAGCGGTGTCGGCAACCACGATGTCGCCGGGGAGCGGGCGCTCGGCAGCCGCAGGGGCCTCGGCAACCGCAGCGTCTCCGACGCTCGCAGCGGTCGCCGCGGCGTCCTCCGTCTGCTCGGCCGCAGCGAGCCGATCGTTAGCGGACATCGGCGCACCGGCCACATTCTGCGGGGCCTGGTCGGTTTCGAGCGAGATGAGATCGATGGCCGCGTCGTCGTACGCCTCGTAGAGCGGCGACCCGTTGCCGGTGGGGACCTCGGTATCCGAGTGCGCACCGCAGCCGTAGGCCACATGGACGACGCGCCCGTCGGCGCCCATGATGTTGCCGCAGACACCGAACGCCGCGCGCAGCGATCCGGCCAGCGGAAGATAGAACCCGCAGCTTCCGCAGGTGGCGGGCGCGGCCTTGGCCATATCCGAATCGGGACCGTACTCGGCGTACCAGCGCTCGGCGGCCTCTTCGCGGCCTTCTCTGCTCATCACCTTGCTGCGGCCGAGACCGACCTCGTAGGCCACTTCGTCGACCACCGGATCGCCGGTCGCGACGTATCCCGGCACCAGGCGCGGATCGTCGGCGGGCGGAGCGAGCAGGTCGCCGGGCGCGAGGTCCCCCGGGCGAACACGCTGCTCCCAGGGCACGAACTCGGGTGCGACCAAGGCTTCGGGCCCGGGCAGCAACGCCGACTCGCTGACCGTCGCGTAGTCGGCGCCGGGCGGGGCGGCCACCACGACCGCCCACTGCCACCCGCGATAACCGGGCAGCGTGGCCTCGAAGCGGTGGGTCGCCGCGCTCTCGTCCTCGGCGATCACGCCGAGGTGCGCGCCGACGGCCGACGGTTCCAACTCCAGGAGCGCTCGGCGGGCCAGGTCGACGGCATCAGCCAGAATCGGCCGCACGCCGGACTCCGAAACAGAAACTGCGCTCACGGCCTACATTTTGCCGTATGGAGCGCAATCGCCGTGCGTTGGCCATCGGTGTGCTGGTCGGTCTGCTCGTCGTAGGTGGATGCGGCGGCGTCGCGGACCCGGCGCCACGGATGAACATCGAGGTGCTCGGCACCCGTCCGCACGATCCGACGGCGTTCACCCAGGGGCTGGAGGTCGACGGCGACGTCCTCTACGAGGGCACCGGCCTGGCGGGCGCGTCGAGCGTGCGGGCGTCCCGGCTGACGACCGGCGAGGAACTGGCCAGGAGCGAATTGCCCGCCCCGTTCTTCGGCGAGGGCATCACGCTTGCCGGCGCCACGCTCTGGCAGCTGACCTGGCACGACGGCGTGGCCATCGCCAGGGACCCGGCCACCCTCGCCGAACGCGGCCGGGTGCGCTACGACGGCGAGGGCTGGGGTCTGTGCGCCGCGGATGGACGACTCGTCATGAGCGACGGCACCGACCGGCTCACCTTCCGCGATCCGGTCACCTTCGCCCCGACCGGCTCGATCGAACTGACCAGCCGCAACGGCGCGCGACTCAACGAACTCGAGTGCGCTGCGGACGGGTCGGTCTACGCCAACGACTGGCCGACGGACACGATCCTGCGCATCGACCCGGACTCCGGCGCCGTGCTGGCGACCGCCGACGCCGCCGGTCTGCTCCCCGCGACCGCGCGGGCCGACGCGGACGCCCTCAACGGCATCGCCCAACTACCCGGCACCGACCGGTTCCTGATCACGGGCAAGAACTGGCCCACCATGTTCGAGGTCCGCTTCACGCCCGCCTGAGCGCGACTCGGCGGTCACGACGACGGGTCACTTTCCGCCGCCCCGGAGCGCGGATGAACGCCCAGCACGGGAGTGCGCCAGAATTGGAGTCGTGACTACGCCCCGCGAACCCTCCGGTCCCGACCGTGATCGGTGGGAAGGCGAGGAGGTCCCGCCGTTCGACCGGCATCCCGGATTCGACCGCTATCCGCCGCCCGACGCGCCGCGACGCCGCGGGTCACTGCCACCGCTCGGACCGCGGCCTGGACGCTCCCCGGAGCGTGGCGAGCAACCGGGGCCGCGGCGGGAAGCGTCGCCGGAACCTCCGCGGACGAAACCGTTCCCACGCGGAGGTGATGCCGAGCAGCCGGAATCCTTCGACCGCACACCCCGGCACGTCTTCCCGCACCGTCCGCAACCACCTCGTCCCACCGACCCGCCGGATCGCGCCGAACCCGAGAGCGCCGTCCAGGGCCAGGACCGGCCTGCCGGAAACGAGGCGGCCGGCGCGCGTCGGATGCCACGCAAACTCACGGTCACCCGGGTGGCCGCCATGCGCGGCCGGGAGCTCACCGAGAAAGGCATCGCGACCTTCCAGCGCGCGGCCAAGGCCGACGGCGCGGACAAGTCGGGCCTCACCGCGCTCACCTACGCGACCATGGCGAACTTCGCCCTGGACGCCGCCATCGCGGTCGCGCTGGCCAACACCTTGTTCTTCGCCAGCGCCACCGCGGAGAGCAAAACCAAGGTCGCGCTCTACCTGCTGATCACGATCGCGCCGTTCGCGGTGATCGCCCCGCTGATCGGACCGATGCTCGATCGTCTGCAACGCGGCCGCCGCCTGGCGCTGGCGACGTCGTTCGCGGTGCGCACCGTGGTGGCGGTGGTGCTGATCTTCCAGTTCGACAGCTGGGCGCTGTACCCGCTGGCGCTGTGCATGATGATCGGCAGCAAATCGTTCTCGGTGCTCAAGAGCGCGGTGACGCCCCGGGTGCTGCCACCGGACATCGATCTGGTCCGCACCAACTCCCGCCTGACGGTGTTCGGGCTGGTCGGCGGCACCCTGGGCGCCGGAGCGCTGGCCGGCCTGGCCGCCGCGATCGCCGGCTCGAACGGCGCACTGGTCTTCGCGGCGCTGATCGCCTGCGCGGGCGCCTATCTGAGTCTGCGTATCCCGTCCTGGGTCGAAGTGACCGAGGGCGAGGTGCCCGCGACGTTGAGCTATCACGGCGCCGACGCGCGCACCGAGGTGCTCGCGTCCGGCGACGAGTCGCCGGTCCCGCCGCGCAAACGCAGGCAGCCGCTCGGCCGGGCCGTGGTGACGGGACTGTGGGGCAACAGCGCCATCCGCGTGCTGACCGGCTTCCTCACCTTCTATGTCGCGTTCGTCGCCAAGGCGACCGAGCACCGGCCGATGCAGCAGGCCCTGATGCTCGGCGTGGTCGGCGCGGCCGCGGCCATCGGCAATTTCACGGGCAACGCGACGGGCGCCCGGCTCGAGCTCGGCAGGCCCGCGCTGATCGTGCTCGGCTGCACGGCGGCGTGCGCGCTGGTGGCGCTGTTCGCCACGTTCGCGAACAATCTGCTCGGCGCGGCGGTGGCCGCCCTGGTCGCGTCCGCGACGAGCGCGCTGGCCAAGGTCTCGCTGGACGCCTCGATCCAGGACGACCTGCCGCCGGAGTCGATCGCCTCCGGCTTCGGCCGGTCGGAGACCGTGCTGCAGCTGAGCTGGGTGGTCGGCGGCGCGGCCGGGGTGCTGCTGCCGACCGATTACTGGAAGGGCTTCGCGGTGGTCACCGCGGTCCTCGTGCTGGGCTTGGTGCAGACTTTCCTCAGCTTCCGAGGTCATTCGCTGCTGCCCGGCCTCGGTGGCAACCGTCCCCAGCACGCGGACCAAGAGGTGCCGACGACCCAGCCGTACGGATATCCGGCGAGCGCGCCGCAGGCGCCGGACCCGATGCCGCGCGGCGGCGACACCAAACGCTTTCGACGAGGGCAAGGAGACCCGATCTGGTGAGCAAGCTCAACGCACGCACGATCGCCGCGCTGGTCGCGGCCGCTCTGCTCGTGCTCACCGTCGCCTTCGCGGGCGTGCTGGTGGTGCTGGTCCGCAACGCCGAGGAACCCGACGTCACCCTCACCGCCTACGCGCACGGCAAGACGATCACCGTGCGGCCGTTCAGCTACTGCGCGGTGACCATGCAGCACTGCAGCGTCCTGCCCGAGCAGAACGTGCCCGGCACGGTGTTCTCGACGCTGAGCTGTGCTCCCGACACGCCGGACTGCCATCGCGGCCGCACCGCCGAATTGGAGGTTCCCGCCGGTTACCCCTTGCAGCTGTCGCTCCCGAAGCAGGTCGCCGACGCGCCGTGGCTCGCGCAACTGGTCTACGTCCTGCCGAGCGGCGAGAAAGTCGACCAGGTGATCAGCCGCAACGACTATCCCGACCGCGCGCTGGCGTTGACCATCGATTCCAAGCCGGAGCCCGACCTGCGCCTCGTCGGCGTCGAGTTCCAGCTGCCGATCCTCGCCCGAGACGAAACCGGGCGGGAGTTCTACGTGCCGCACGCCACCTGGTCGATCAGCACGGCATAGCGGCGAGAGCCGCCTCGGGCGCTACTTCGTGAGCGCGGTGCGCACCAGGCGCGCGACGGCGTCGATGCGTTCCGAGGAACCGCTGCCGCCCACCTGCACCACGGTGATCACGACCGCGGTGAAAACGGCCTCCAGCGCGATCGCGGTGTCGCGCGGATCGAGATCCGCCGCGATGTCCCCGGACTGCTGACCGGCGCGCAGCGACGCTTCCAGCATCTGCCGAATGCGCTGCGGCACAACGCCGTCCACCAATCGGACCAGCAACCCGGGCTCCTGGCCCGCGAGGACCCGATGCACCAGCGGGTAGGAATCGAGCCGGGTCACGAACCGGCCGACCACCTGCTGCCAGTACGCCTCGTCCATCGGTCCCGACCGGGCCAGCGCGTCGTCGCACAGTCGCGCGGCATCACGGTCGAAAGCGGAGACGAACAGCGCCTCCTTGTCGGCGAAGTGGAAATACACCGCCGAGGGCGCGAGCCCGACCTCGCGCGCCACCGCCGCCACCGACGTATTGCGGAAACCCTGATCGGCGAACCGGCGCGTGGCGACGTCCAGGATGGCCTGCCGCGTCTGTTCTCCGCGTGGCGTGACGGAGGTCGTCTCGGTTCGTGACACGAGTGCACGGTATCGCGCCGGCCCCACCGGCGAAAAAGTTCAACTGAGTGATTTCGTCAATTAATCAGTTAGAGTGGGTGGCACCCGTCTGTGCAGCAGGAAGGTTCCGCTTCGTGTCCGACTTCGAACCGCACCCCACGTCCTCTCGCCCACCGGCCCCGAACCGACGCCGGATGCTCGCGATGATGGCGGCCGCGTCCGTGCCCGTCCTGAGCGGCGTGCGCGCCGGCGTGGCGGCCGCCACGCCGGCGTCGCGGCCGAACATCTTGGTGCTCATGACCGATCAGGAGCGCGCGGATGTCGTCCTGCCGCCGGGCTTCACCCTGCCCGCTCGCGCCAGGGTGGAAGCCGCGGGCGTCCGGTTCGCCATGCACCACTCTCCGACGGTGCCGTGCTCGCCTGCGCGCTCGGCGTTCTTCACCGGGCAGCACGCTCCGGCCACCGGTATGACGGACAACGTCCGGGGCAACGACCTCATGGGCGCGGCGCTCGGGCCGCTGCATGCCTGGAGCCCGGACCTCGACACCACGATCCCCACCATCGGCACGGTATTGAAGAACGCCGGCTATCGGACCGCCTACATCGGGAAATGGCACCTCTCCGAGCCGGTCGGCACCGACGGCTCCGCGCTCTCGGCATACGGATTCGATGAGGCTTACGACATTCTGTCCGGCGGTGGGCCGAACGAGGGCACCCATGCGGACCCGGGCGTGGTGGGCAACGCCGTCGACTGGCTACGGCGCCACGGCGGCGACCGTCAGCCGTGGATGTGCGTGGTCAGCATGGTGAATCCGCACGACATGATGTATTGCCCGCGCTTCTACCGACTGGAGGACGTCCCCGAGCACGGCGCCGACGTGCCGCCGAACTTCGAGTCGGATCTGTCGGCCAAACCTCGGGTGCAGTCCGTGTGGCGCACCATGAACGAGGCCGTCGGCGGCCCGATGCCCCATGACGTCGATTCGGCGCTCGGGCGCACACAGTGGCGGCAGTGGGGGAACTGGTATCTGGAATTGCTGCGCCGCACTGACGAATTGATGGCCCAGGTCCTCGAGGCGTTGGACCGCAGCGGCGGCGCGAGCGACACCGTCGTGGTCCGAGTCGCCGACCACGGCGAGCTCGGCGGGGCGCACGGACTGCGCCAGAAGGGCGCGATGATCTACCGCGAGAACAACCGCGTCCCCTTGGTCATCGCCGATCCCCGTAATCCGGCGACGCACGGAACGACCACGGCCGCACTCACTTCGCACATCGATCTGGTGCCCACCCTGGCCGCCCTGGCCGGGCTCGACGCTGCGGCGGGGAGCCCGCTCACCGGCAAAGACCTCACACCTGTGCTGGCCGACCCTACACGCTCGCTGCGCGACGCGATCCTGGTCACCTCCGATGCCGAGTCCAGTGGCGGTCGAGCACCGGGCGTCAAATACTGCCTCCGAGGCGCCATCACGCCCCGCTACAGCTTCGCCCGTTACTCGACGCCCCAGGACATCGCCGGATCCCGCGCCGATTTCGAGTACGAGCTCTACGACCGGCAGGAAGATCCCCACGAGATGTGCAACCTCGCCCACAACGAAGGCGCGGCCGAACTCATCGAGGAGATGAACGATCTCGTCGATTCGCTTGTCACCCGAGAATTGGGCGGGCGGTGATCCGCCGCTGCGCGTGCGCCTCCGGGCGGCCACCGCGCACGGCCGCGTGAACGCGCAGCGATGCGAACGCCTCGGCGACTACCGGTCCAGTTCGCGCGCCACCGCGCGGACGACCTCCGAGATGCGTTGCGCCGTCTTCCGATCCGGGTACTTGCCCTTGCGCAGGTCGGGCTGCACCTTCGCCTCGAGCAAGGTGATCATGTCCTCGACCATGCCGTGCAACTCGTCCGCCGTGTGCCTGCGCGCGGCAGGTTCCTTGCGCGCGTTGCGTTCCTGACCCTGCCGGACCGACGGCGGCGCCTCGAGCAGCTTGAGGCTGAGCGCCTGAGGGCCGCGACGGCCCGCGGCCATGCCGAATTCGACACGCTGGCCGGGCTTGAGACCCTCGACACCCTGAGGGAGCGCGGACGAGCGGACGTAGACGTCCTCACCCTCGTCCTGGGAAAGGAAGCCGAAGCCCTTTTCGACGTCGTACCACTTCACCCTGCCGGTCGGCACTGCGCTCACCCGTTCATCATCGAAAACTCGGACCCCTACGGCCCGAGCACATCCGTCTGCCGGGCCGATCCCGCGACCGGCCCTTTTCTTGTGCGAAAAGAACGCGCCCAGCACGATTGCAGGACGCGATTGCCATCGAGTCTACCCCGGTGCGAATAACGCAAGCACATCAGTTTTACCGTCGAGCCGTGACGAACCCCTCCGCTCCGACCCCATCCGGCGGCGCGCCCAAGCGGCGCGGCGACTGGTTGCTGCAGCTCGCGCTCGCCATGTTCGCGCTCGGATTGCTGGCCATCGTCGTCATCTTCGCGATCCCCGTGCTGACCGACGGCGAGCCGGGCCTGTGGCTCTATTTCGGGGCCATGCTCGCCCCGCTGGGATTCGTGCTCGCGCTCGTGTTCACACTGCGCTCGGGCCGCAGGTCCCGATAGCACCGGAGCCCGGCTTCCGAAGCGGCGTACAAGGGTTACCCGCCACGATCGTTACCCACTCGGACATGTGATCCTCGTCACATTACGAGAAGGTCACGGCGCGGCGACCGCACTGACCGGACTCCGCCGTAGCGCCTCTAGCTGCGCGAAAGCCTCTCGCGCTGTTGAGACCGAGTCGAGACCCGTTGGTACACGCCGGTTACCAAATAGTGATTTTTCCCGCGGTTCGACGTACGGTCTTATCCAGCCGGGACACCCGGCGAACCACCGGCCCGCCGCACCGAGCCTCGCCCCGCGGGTACCGGACCCCCGACGGAAACGTAGGGGCGAGGGCGGAACGGACGACCTCTCAGTCCGAACCAGAACCGAAGACGTCGCAGGTGCGTCGAGAGGAAGACGAACCCGATATGAGTGGACGCCATCGCAAGCCAAGCTCGACCGGCCGCACGGTAGCCAAGGTCGCCGTCACCGGCGCCATCATCGGCACCGCTGGTGTGGCTTTCGCAGGCAACGCCAGCGCGGCACCCGACTCCGACTGGGATCGACTCGCTCAGTGCGAGGCCGGCGGCAACTGGGGCATCAACACCGGCAACGGTTTCCAGGGCGGGCTGCAGTTCTCGCCGAGCACGTGGCGCGCCCACGGCGGCCAGGAGTACGCCGCCAGCGCCAACCAGGCCAGCCGTGAACAGCAGATCGCGGTCGCCGAGAAGGTGCTCGCCTCGCAGGGCTGGGGCGCTTGGCCCTCCTGCTCGTCCAAGCTCGGCCTCAGCAGCGCGCCCACCCCGCGCTCCGCGCCCGCCCAGGCCGAAACCCCCCGCTGGAACCCCGCGCCGCAGGCCGCCCAGGCCGCGCCGGCGGACACCCAGCAGATCTTCTCGGCCGTCGACCGCGCCCTCGAGGTCGTGCAGAGCCAGGGCGTCCAGGTGCCCAAGGAAGCTCTCGACTTCTTCAATGCCGCCAAGTCCAGCGGAGTCACCCTCGACCCCGCGATCGTGAACTTCTACGAGGCGAACAAGGGCCTGCTGCCCTCCTGATCGCCACGCGACGTCGAGAAGGGCCCCGCATCACTATGGATGCGGGGCCCTTCTCCGTAGCCGAGAACGTTCCGTTCGCGCGCTCAGCGGTTGATCACCGTGCTCGGGTGCATGTAGGGCAACTGCTCAGCGGGGACCGGGAACTCGGTGTCCTCGCCGTAGGGCGAGAGACCACCGGAGCGGGCCGAGGAGAGCTCGGTGACCGCGTGGTCACCGTCGGCGACCTTCGGCCAGCCGTTGTCGACGTAGGATTTCTTCGATTTGTTCACCACGACCTCATTGTGGCATGGGCCGTTCTCCCCGCACGCGCCGCAGCCCGCACCGCCCGGTCCGCACCGCCGCACTCCGGCGGGCGACCGCCCAGCATCGTAGGCTGGATCGGATGACCGCGACCGACTCCCTCGCCGGATGGCTCGGTGCCCGCAGTGATGCCCAGCTCGTGAGGCTGTTGCAGCTTCGGCCCGACCTGGCCGTGCCGCTGCCCTCTTCCATGGCCGTGCTCGCCGCCCGCCTCGAACAGCGCGCGTCGGTGCTGCGCGCCACCGAAGACCTGAACACCCTCGATTTCGCCATCGTGGAAACCCTTGCGACGCATGGGGTGACGCGCACCGACGGCGGCCCGCTCCGCCGCGCCGAACTGCATGTGCAATTGTGCGAACGGGTGCCGGCCGCCGCGATCGACCACGCGCTGGAGCGGCTGACCGCTCGTGCGCTGGTCTGGCTGGACGCCGACGAGGGACTGCACCTGATTCCGGCGGCCGCCGAGGCATTGCCGTGGCCGATCGGCACCGCGACCGAGATCCCCGACGCCCTCACCGAACCCGAGGTGGTCGCGGCGCTGCCCGAACTCCTTCCGGCCGAACGAGCTCTGCTGGACAAGCTGGCCACTACCGGACCGCGCGGGCGCACCAAGGACGCCGCACCGGGCACGCCGCCGGACCGCCCGATTCAGCGGCTGCTGGCGCGCAGGCTGCTGCACCGAATCGATGACGAGACGGTCGAGCTTCCCGTCACCGTCGGGCAGGTGCTGCGGCGGGAACCGGTCACCCACCCGCATGCGCTGACTCCGCCGCAACCACAGACCGTCAAACAGACGCCCGCCGATGTGAACGCCGTCGCGGCGGGCGAGGTCGGCGAGCTGCTGCGGCACTGCGCCGCCGTGCTCGATGTGCTCGGCCAGGCCCCCGCTCCCGCCCTGCGCGCGGGCGGCCTGGGCGTGCGGGAACTGCGCCGCATCGCCAAGCAGGCCGGTGTGGACGAGCCCCGCGCGGGTTTGCTGGTCGAGCTGCTGGCCGCCGCGAAACTGATCGAGAAAGGTTTGCCGGACCCGCCGCCGGACTTCGATACGACCGACGACTTCTGGGCGCCGACACCGCTGGTGGACTCCTGGCTGGAATCGCCGCCGGCGCGGCGCTGGGTCACGCTCGGATCGACCTGGCTGGACTTGGATCGGATGCCGTGGATGATCGGCATGCGCGATGCCAACGACAAGCCCCTTGCGGCGTTGGCACTGGAGCTGCGCAGCCCGAACGCGCCGCGCGATCGGCGCGCGATCCTCGCCCTGCTCGCCGAGTATCCGTCCGGCACGGCGTTGGACCCCGCGGACATCGGCCGGGTACTTGCCTGGCAGCAGCCCCGCAGGCGCAGGAACTTCCGACCGGAGGTGGTCGAACAGACGCTGGCCGAGGCGGCGGCGCTCGGATTCGTCGGCCGGGGCGCGCTCGGCTCGGCGGCGCGGGCACTCCTGCACGCGGCGCCGACCAGCGCGGCCGATGCGGAGGCGCAGATGGAGGCGGCGCTGCCGGAGCCGGTGGATCACGTGCTGGTGCAGGCGGATCTGACGGTGATCGCGCCGGGCCCGTTGACCGCCGACCTCCAACGGCGCGTGGCTCTCGTCGCCGACGTGGAATCCGCGGGCGCAGCAACGGTGTATCGGATCGGCGCATCCTCGGTGCGTCGCGCTTTGGACGCCGGTTCGACGGCAGCCGAGCTGCACGCGCTGTTCGCCACACATTCCCGGACGCCGATCCCGCAGGCGCTGACCTATCTGATCGATGACGTGGCCAGGCGCCACGGTCAGTTGCGGGCGGGCATGGCGCAGTCGTTCATCCGCAGCGACGATCCGGCGCTGCTGGTCCAGGTGCTCTCGGCGCCGGTGGCGAGCGAGTTGGCCCTACGGGCCATCGCGCCGACCGTCGCCATCGCCCAAGCGCCGCTGGGCGAACTACTGGAGCGGTTGCGCGCTGCCGGATTCGCGCCCGCGGGTGAGAACGCGGCCGGCGCGATCGTCGATCTGCGGCCGCGCGGCGCGCGTATCTCGGTGCGCCCGGCCGCGCGGCAGCCGTACCGGCCGACCCCGCCCAGTACCGAGCAGCTCGAACTGCTCGTCACCGAGTTGCGCGCCGGCGAACGCGCCGCCAGCGCCAGGTCCGGTCAGGCGGTGCGCCCGGACGGCACCCGGACCAACACCGCCGCCACCCTCGCCTTGCTCCAGCTCGCGGCGCGGGTGCGGCGGTCGGTGAACATCGGCTACGTCGACGCCCAAGGGGTCGCCACGCAGCGGGTGGTGGAACCGTTGAAAGTGGGCAACGGTCAGCTCGACGCGCTGGACCCCGTGACCGGCGCGGTCCGGCACTTCACGCTGCACCGGATCGCGTCGGTCGCCCTGCTGGAGTGATCAGCCCTTCGGCTTGGCCGTGCAGAAGGTGGCCTTCGGGTCGGTTTCGATCAGCCGGAAGCTGTCGGCGTCCGCACCGCACAGCAACTCGTCCGCCTGGCCGTCGATCCGCTTCAGCACCTTGAAGGTGGCGTCCGGCGAGGCGCAGTCCACGTGCTTGTATCCGGTCGTGCTGCTCTCGTTGTAGCAGCTGCCTTCCTTGAAGTTCGGCGCCAGGCACAGGAACGCGGTGGTACCGCCGGCCAAGGTCTCCTCGTAGGAGGTGTAGTCGGCGGCGCAGTCGGTCTTCTTGTCGGACGACTGCGCGACCTTGTACACGGCCTTGTCCGACGAGCAGTCCACCGGCTCGGTCTTGGAATCGACCGCCGAGCCCTCGATGACGTTGATGCAGTCGCCGACCTTGGCCTTGGCGGTGTCCGACTTGCCCGCGTCCTCGATCATCGAACAGCCGGCCACCGCGACCACCACCGCGGCTACCGCGACGAGGGCGAGCACGATGCGTGCCAGCAGCCTCGCTCCTGGAAACTTCACCTGAAAACCTCTCTCACCGAACACGTTCACGGGCTCGTGAACGCGGTGAGGATACCCGTACGACCGCGGCGGCCGCATCAGCTCACCGGGCGAGGGCGAACGGCGCGCGTCAGATGCTGTGCGTACCGTACAGCCCCATGAGCGCGTAACCCAGGATGCTGGGGAGCAGACGGCCGAGCAGCAGGAACGCAGAGTAATTCACTAGCAACGCCTTTCGCATTTTCTACGCAACTGGACTGATGTCCGGTATGCGGAGTGTGTCGTCGGCCGAGACCCGGTCGTTACGCTTGGGCAGTATGACGGTCGAGGACGTGGCGCGCGACCTGTACGGCCTGGCGCCCACGGAGTTCGTCGCGGCGCGCGCGGACCGGGCGGCCGCGGCGAAGCACGCGGGCGACAAGCAGCTCGCGGCCGCCATCGGCAAGCTGCGCAAACCCACGCTGACCGCCTGGGCGGCCAATCTGCTGTCGCGCGCCGCGCCCGACGACGTCGACGCACTGCTGCGGCTCGGCGCCGCCCTGGCCGCCGCTCAGCGGAAACTCTCCGCCGAACAATTGCGCGAGCTGACCGCACAGCGGCAGCAACTGGTCAACGCCCTCGCCAAGAAGGCGGGGGCGCTCGCCGCCGAACAAGGGCATCCGGTCGGCGAGGGCGTCGTCCGGGAACTCGGCCAGACGTTGACCGCGGCACTCGCCGACGCGGAGGTGGCCGACCGGCTGCGCGCGGGGACGCTCGTCACGGCCGCGAGCTACGAGGGCTTCGGGCCGAGCGGCCCGGATCTGCTCGCGGTTCCCGAACCGGCCGCGCGGCGCGGACGGGCGGCATCCCGGCAGAAGCCGGACGACAGTGTCCGCCGGGAGCTGGCGGAGGCTCGGGAGGCGCTGGAAACCGCGCGCGCCGACGAGGATTCGGCACGCGCCGCGCTCGCGGAGGCGACCGGGGAACTGTCCGCGGCCGAGGAACGCGTGGCCGCGCTGCGCGACGAGCTCGCGCACGCCGAACAGCAGCGGCAGTTCCGCAAGTCGGCCGAGCGGTCGGCGAAAGACGAACTGCAGGCGGCACGCCGTCAGGTGGAGCGAGCAGAACGCAGGGTGGCGAAGGCCGGGCAGCGCGTGGCGGACGGCTGAGGTCTCAGCTGCGCAACACGCCCGGGAACAGGTACTCCTGCGGCGGCGGCGCGGTGGTGTTCAGCCACGCGTGGAAGAAGCCGGTCAGGTCCATGGGCGACCTGGACTGCACGAAAGCGCGGAACTCCGGCATCGAGGCGTTGCCGTAGGCGTGCACGGCGAGGAAGTCCCGGACGGCCCCGAAGAACACCTCGTCGCCGATCTGTTTGCGCAGTGCGTGCAGGAACAGCGGGCCGCGGTAGTAGACGGAGGTGAACTCTTTCCCGACGCCGGGGTTCTCCAGTGGAACGTTCCAGAACTTCTGGTTGTCGCGATACTTCTGGATGGTCTCGCGGTAGTCGTCGTCGACGTTCTCGCCCTCCATCCGCTCCGGCCACAGATAGTCGGCGGTGTAGCTGGCGAAGCACTCGTTCAGGCAGATGTCCGACCACTGGCGCACCGACACCCAGTCGCCCCACCACTGGTGCGCGATCTCGTGCACCACGGTCTGCAGGTCGATCGCAGGCGCGTAGATCGGGCGGGTCTGGGTCTCCAGCGAGAAGGAGATGTCGGCGTCCAGGTGGATACCGCCCGCCGCCTCGAACGGATACGGGCCGTAGAGCTTTTCGGCGAAGTCCAGGATCTCCGGCAGACGCTGCTCCAGCTCGCGCTGGCGCTCCTCGGCGTTCGGCGCGAACGCGCTGATCAAGGGAATGCCGTTGGCCCTGCGCTGCTCGAGGTAGTCGAACTTGTCGATCGCGACGGTGGTCAGGTAGCCGAGCACCGGCTTGGCGTTGATCCAGCGGACCGTCCGCTTCGCACCGTCCACCACGTTCTCGACGCGCACGCCGTTGGAGACGACCTCCCACTCCGCGGGAACCGTCGCGTTCAGGCTGAACGTGGCCTTGTCCAGCGGGGTGTCGTTGAGCGGGTACCAGCTCGTCGCCGAGTGCGGCTCGCCCGCGACGAACGCGCCGCCGCTGGGAGCGAAGGTCCATCCCTCGCCGTTGGTGTTCACCGCGGGGCCCGCGTACTCGACGGTGACGGTGAACGGCAGGCCGGGCAGCAGGACGAGCGCAGGCGTCACCGTCAACTCGTGCTCGCCGTTGCGCTCGAACTCGGCGGGAAGCCCGTTCACCGACACCGTGCGCACCTCCGGTCCCGCGTAATCGAGGTTGAACACGCGCAGGGCCTGGGTGGCGTGCGCGGTGATCGTGGCGGTGCCGGCCAGCGCACGGCTCGGCGGGTCGTAGTCGATCCCGACGTCGTAGTGGTGGACGTCGTAGCCGCCGTTGCCGTCGAGCGGGTAGTACGGGTCGCCCAGTCCCGGTGCGCCGACCAGCGGATCGGGTGGCGGGTCGGCGTGCGCGGGCACCCACGACCCCGCGACGACCACGCACGCGACCGCGGCGCACATACGGGCCGACAACCTCATACGAACGACCACCCCTTTCCACCCCGCCTGCTGCCGGTACCGGCGCACCGACTTCGCTGGATGGTAACGGCTTCAGTCGCCGCTTCCGGTGAGCGCCACCGACGCGCCGACGCCGAAGATCATCACCCCGCCCGCGCCGCCGACCGCCTCCAGCCTGCGCGGCGACTTGGCGAACCAGGACCTCGCCGAGGCGGCCAGCAGCGCCCACGCGCTGTCGGAAACCAGCGCGATGGCCAGGAACACGGTGCCGAGCAGCAGGAACTGCCACGACAGCGAACCCGCCGCCGGGTCGGCGAAGTGCGGGAGCACCGCGGAGAAGAAGACGATCGCCTTGGGATTGGTCAACCCGACGATCGCGCTCTGGCGCAGCACCCGCGTGTGCGGCTCCGGTTCGATCGAGGCGCCCAGCGCTTCGCGCAACGCCGAACGCCGACGGATCGCCTGGATTCCCAGATACATCAGATACAGCGCGCCCGCGAACTTGACCACGGTGAGCGCCAGCGCTGACGCGGTGAGCAGGGTCCCGAGACCGAAGGCGACCAGGACCAGAGCCGCGTAGACGCCCGCCGCGTGCCCGAGCACCGAGAGCAGTGCCGCGCGGCGGCCGAGCGTGAGCGCGCGACCGATGGTGAACAGCACCCCGGGGCCGGGCACGACGATGATGACCACCGCGGCGGCGACGAAAGCCAGCAGATCGGACGCTGGAACCATGTTTCGAGTCTAAACGCCGCCGCAACCGGTAAAGCGCGCGAGCGCAGCCGGATTCAGGAACCGAGGTCGCCGGGCAGGTGGTGCGGGTCGAGCAGCAACCGTTTCGTCGCGGTGCGCCGCACCTTCTCGGCGAGCGCCAGATTGTGGGTGAGCAGCCGCCACTCGGCCTCGCTGATCGCCGCGCGGGCGCGGGCGATGACCGAGCCGTCGGTGGTGCCCCAGGCGATCGGCATGGCGCTCACCGATTGCCAGCGCTGACCCACCTGCCGCGGCGCGCGGTCGGTGCGCACGGCGACCGACGGCACGCGCTCCCCCGCCCTGGCCGTGTGACCGGGGAGGTCGCGGACTTTCCTGGTCACCAACGCATAGCGCGGATCGCTCGTATCCGGCGTCGACACATCGACCAAGGCGAGCAGCACCACGCCGGAGGGGCGCGCCTCCGAGACCACCGCGGGAACCAGCTCACCGTCCGCGTACAGCTTGTCGATGCTGGAATGCCACGGCGTCCACAGGGCCACCCACAACGCCGTCACCGCCCCGAGCGCGAACGCGACCGCGAGCAGATACGCCCAGGGATGACCCAGCCAGATGAGAACCGCCGTCCCGGTCGCCGCGACAACCGCGGCGGCGATCGCCAGGAGACGCAGCCGGCGAAGGTCGGCGAAGACTTCGTTGACCGCGTGGGCGTGCTCGCGGTCCACCGCGAATTCGAAGCGTCGCACGCCCTCATTCCTAGCACAGCTTGCGGAGGATATGCCTCCGCTTATCCGATGGTGGGGCCGAGCAAGTCGTCGGCATCCGTGATGCGGTAGGCATACCCCTGTTCGGCGAGAAAACGCTGACGATGCGCGGCGTATTCGGCGTCGAGTGTGTCACGCGCGACGACCGAGTAGAAATGCGCCTGGCCGCCGTCGTGTTTCGGACGCAGCAGCCGACCGAGACGCTGCGCCTCCTCCTGCCGCGAGCCGAAGGTACCCGAGACCTGCACGGCCACCGACGCTTCGGGCAAATCGATGGAGAAGTTCGCCACCTTGCTCACCACGAGCACCGGAATCTCGCCGCGCCGGAACGCGTCGAACAGTTCCTCGCGCTCCTTGGTCTTCGTCGAGCCCTGGATCACCGGGGCGTCGAGTGCGGCGCCGAGTTCGTCCAGCTGATCCAGGTAGGCCCCGATGACCAGGCTCGGCGCGTCCTGATGCTGCGCCAGGATCGATTCGACCACGGCGATCTTGGTGTGCGCGGTGGAGCACAGTTTGTACCGCTCCTCCGGCTCGGCGGTCGCGTAGGCCATCCGCTCGGCATCGGTCAGGGTGACCCGGACCTCGATGCATTCGGCGGGCGCGATCCACCCCTGGGCCTCGATGTCCTTCCACGGCGCGTCGTAGCGCTTCGGGCCGATCAGCGAGAACACGTCGCCCTCACGGCCGTCCTCACGCACCAGCGTCGCGGTCAGGCCCAGCCGCCGGCGGGACTGGAGATCGGCGGTCATCCGGAAGACCGGGGCGGGCAGCAGGTGCACCTCGTCGTAGATGACCAGGCCCCAGTCACGGCTGTCGAACAGTTCCAGGTGCTTGTACTCACCTTTGGTGCGACGCGTGATCACCTGGTAGGTGGCGATGGTGACCGGGCGGATCTCCTTGCGCTCGCCGGAGTACTCGCCGATCTCGTCCTCGGTGAGCGAGGTGCGCGCGAGCAGTTCGCGCCGCCACTGCCTGCCCGCCACCGTGTTGGTGACCAGGATCAGCGTGGTCGCCTTGGCCTTGGCCATCGCCGCGGCGCCCACCATCGTCTTGCCCGCGCCGCAGGGCAGCACCACCACGCCGGAGCCGCCCGCCCAGAACGAGTCGGCGGCCATCTGCTGGTAGTCGCGCAGGTGCCAGCCATCGGTCGCGTAGTCGAGTTCGATCGGGTGCGCCTCACCGTCGACGTAGCCCGCGAGGTCCTCGGCGGGCCAGCCGATCTTCAGCAGCATCTGCTTGATCCGGCCGCGCTCGGACGGGTGCACCACCACCGTGTCGTCATCGATGCGCGCGCCGAGCATCGGCGCGATCTTCTTGTGCCGGAGCACCTCCTCCAGCACCGCGCGATCGAGGCTGACCAGCGTCAACCCGTGCGCGGGATGCTTCACCAGCTGCAGCCTGCCGTAACGGGCCATGGTGTCCACCACGTCGACCAGCAACGGCTGCGGCACCGCGTACCGGGAGAAACTGACCAGCGCGTCCACCACCTGCTCGGCGTCGTGTCCTGCCGCGCGCGCGTTCCACAGCGCCAGCGGCGTCACCCGATAGGTGTGCACGTGCTCCGGCGCCCGCTCCAACTCGGCGAACGGCGCGATCGCCTGCCGCGCCGAATCGGCCATTTCGTGGTCGACCTCCAACAGCAGCGTCTTGTCGCTCTGCACGATCAGCGGACCGTCGTTCACAGTCCCTCCTCAGCTAGATTCCCCGCCATTCTCCCCGACCCCTCCGACAACCTCGCAGGTTACCGGCCCTTCCCGCGAAGCGCGGCAGGCAGCGACCGGGTGTAACGCCGGAAAGGCGCCATGTCTTCCCGCGAACCGCACCCACTGCTCAGCCGTGCGCGAGCGCACGGTCGGCGAGTGCGCCGATGACCGGCGCCAGCGTCGTGGCGTACCCGATCGTGAGGTGGTTGTCGTCGCGGTAGACCAGAGCGTTCCCGACGATTACCGGGCAGCGGGCCGCCGTGCAGAACAGCGCGGTCAGGTCGGCGAACTGCCCGCCTCCCGCAGTGGCAGCCGCACGCTCAGCGGCGATACCCGCGTCGTCGACCGCGACCGTCCGGGCGGGCGCGCAGGCCGACGCGTCGTCGAGATGCTCGGCCACGCACGCGGGCACGGTGGCATGCGGATCGGGTATCCCGCCGAGCACGAGCACCGCCGCGCCCGTCGCGCGCAGCGCGGCGGCCAGGCGGCGCACGGCGTCGATCCACGCCGGATCGTAGGAGACGAAGCCGAAGTCGCCGCCGTAGCGCCGGGACATGCTCACCACGACCAGCCGGGGACGGTCCTGCCGCAGCCGGGTCATGATCTGTCCGCGCCACTGCTCGCATTCGGTGTACTCGCGGCCCAGGTAGGGGCTGGTGATCGGCAGGTCGAGCAGCGGGCAGGTGACTTTCGCCATCGTCTCCAGCCGCCAATGGCGCGATGTGGCGATCTCCTCGAACGCCGGTTGCCACATCGCCGCGTGGGAGTCGCCCACCAACACGACCGTGGTGGCCGAAGCGATATCACCGGAGGCGCACTCGCCTTGACTCACGTCGGTCCAGGAACGGAAGCAACCGTTGTCGAACACCTCCGCTCGGTCGCCGCGGGCGTTCGACAGCGCGGGCGTGAGGTTCGACGGAACGTCGCGGATCACCGCCGACGCGGCGACCGCCGCTTGGGTCTGCGCGGTCAATTGCTCGATCGCCGCATCGTAGGGATCGGTGGGAGTGGCCGGCGCGATCGGTGTCGTCAGCGTGAGGCTCTGCGCCGCCGTGCCGCGCCCGACCGGCGGGGGCACGAGCACCAGCAGCGCGAGCGCGACACCGACGGCCAGCGCGGTGCTCGCGCCACCGCAGGCGAGGCTGAGCCCGCCCGAACCGCGCAGACGGGCGGCGAAGCGAACCGGATTCTCGATCAGCCGCTGGGTGAGCGCGGCCAGCCCACCGGCCATGGCGACCGCGCCCAGCGCGCCGACCAGCCCGAGGGGCCGGCCGAGCGCATGCGGGGCCAGCACCAGCACCGGCCAGTGCCACAGATACCAGGAGTAGGACAGCCTGCCGATGGCCTGCATCTGAGACACCGCGAGGACGCGACCGACGCCGGATCGCGCCGCGGCACAGCCACTCCCGATGACCAGGACCGCGCCGAGCACGGGCAGCAGCGCCGCGATGCCCGGATACGGAGTCTTCTCGTCGAGCCGAACGCAGGCCACGACGATCAAACCGGCTCCCGTCCACCCCACGCAGGTGGACACCGATTTCGGTAACCGGGACCAGAAGACGGCCGACAGCGCCACCACGCCGCCCGCCGCCAGCTCCCAGGCCCGCGCGGGCAGTGCGAAGAACGCCCACGGCGGCATGGTGCGCGTCCAGGTCAGCGCGACCGCGAAGGAGAGCGCGGCGACGACAGCGAGGACGATCAGGTACGGCAGCGCGGTGGCCGAACCGCTGCCCCGGCGTCGCACGAGCCGAGCCGTCACGATCACCAGCGCCGGCCAGATCAGGTAGAACTGCTCCTCCACACCGAGCGACCAGAAGTGCTGGAACGGCGAGGGTGGCGCGTCCGCGGCGAGGTAGTCGGTGCCCTGCCAGGCGAACCGGTAGTTCCCGGCGTACAGCGCGCTCGCGATCCCGTCGCCGAGCGCTTGGCGGGCCTGCAGCGGCGACAGCAGCACGGCCGCGCCGATCGCCGTGGCGACGAGCACGACACCCGCGGCGGGCAGCAGCCTGCGCGCCCGCGCACCGTAGAAACGGACGAGCCCGACAGTGCCACCGGCCGCCGCTTCTCGATACAGCATTGCCGTGATCAGAAAACCGGAAATCACGAAAAATACATCCACCCCCACAAATCCACCACCGATCCCCGGCACACCGGCATGGAAAAGCACCACGGCCAGCACCGCGACCGCCCGCATTCCCTCGACATCCCGCCGGAATGCCGCCCGCGGCGACACTCCTTCCATCGGCTCCGCCCGCCGATTCCCCAACCCGCTGACCGTGGCCGCCATGCGCAGCATTGTCATCGGTCCGGCCGCGCGAGTCCCGGCGACTCGCCGCCGGGCACGCGCCTCCGCCTGCGTCTTCGGCCCTCTCCATCGCTGTCGCGGCGGCATCGGCGCAGCGTCGGCAGGTATGATCCCGGCTTCGAGGGCCAGACCGAAAGAGGGGGCGTCATGGGCGATTTCGACCTTGATCCGGAACAGACTCGCGAACTCGCTCGTATAGTTCGTGGCCATGCCGATGCGACCGCGCAGTTGGTACCCCTGGCCCAAGGCTGCGCGCGGAGCCGACGCTCCCGAAGTCGGACATCGCGGCGACGATCGACTCTTTGAGTGGAGCATTGGAGAAGGTGATCGAGTACCACACGCGTCAGTTGCGCGGTTTCGCCGACAGCGCGGACGCTGCGGTCGAGACCTTCCTGGCGCAGGACGCCGAATTCGCGTCTCGGCTGAAGCAGGCGGGACAGAAGTGAGCGGAGGAAACTATGTCGACGCGCTCACTGTTCCATTGGTCCTGTCCTGGGATCCACGTGCCGCGATCGCGATCGCGGACAAGTTCAAAGAGAAAGCCTCTCAGCTCGACGACCATACCCACAAAGCCGCAGTGTCGATAGACATGTCATATACATACTATCGAGGAAAGTCGGGCGAATCGGCGCGCGACCGGGGACATCAGGATCGCGAGCATGCCCGCCGCACAAAAGAAGTGCTCGCCGGAATCCAACTGGAGATCTACAAGCACATCGCGTCGATCGTCGACTACATCGATGTCATCCGCGAAAAGAAGGCCGAGGCGGAAGAGTCGGAATTCGATCTGTTCGTCAGAGACGACGGCGGCGTCGACTCCCGGATGTCGAGTGGGGAAGTCCTCTTGAAATTTGGCCCTTCCGGTCTCGTCGAGAAGGAGGGCTACGAGGCGTATCTCACCGCCCAGATCAGGGCTGCGCTCACGGCTGTACAGCAGGCGGACAAGGAAGGCGCCGATCAGGTGCGACGCTGGCTGGAAGAGTTGTCGGACGAAGTCAAACGCGGCGCCACCGCGATGCCGGAGGATCCCGAACTGGCCAAGATTCTCAACAAATACCAGACCACACCGTCGAAGTCGGGTGCCAGTCTGTGGCCCTCCGGCCTGCTGTTGACCGAAATCCGCCTGCTCTACCCCGACTTCCAGCCGACACTCATGACACCGGAAGAGGCGGCACTCGTCTCGACGCTTCTCATGGAAACCCACCGGCGTGGCGGACGTCGCCGAATTTTTCGAACTCAAGTCACAGGCCGAGAACGCGGCGAAAGCCGCATACCCCGATATTCCCTCGGCTTGGGCAGACGATCATGGCGATGCCTATCGTCACATGTACTGGAACGCCTTGATGACCCAGAAATACGGCGAAGAATGGACGGAATCGTTCGCCACAGCCCACGAGGGAACGGGTGCGAACACCCCAGCGCGTGAAGCCATGGACCTCTACAACAACGAGCAAGGCCGCAAAATCGCGGTCGATCATCCCGATCCTTCACCCGAGGAACTGCAACGCCTGGTCCGCCGGCGAATCGATGCGGGGCAGGCGATCGTGATCGACAACCGGCAGCAGATCGAGTGGAGTAATCGCGTTCCGATCGGCGACACGGTCTCGCCGAACCCATCGGACATTCCTCTTCCAGGAGCGAAATGATGAATGCCTTACGCACGGCCTCGTTGACGACTCTCGGGATCGTCGTCGCGACCATGACAGCGTGTTCTTCATCGCAGAGCGGACACGACAACGGTATCGGCGCCACCTGCACCGGCTCATTCGACATGTTGTCCACGGCCGAGCCGTTGGGCGCGAGGAGCGGCCTCGACCGTGCGGTTTCCGAAGCCCTCGGCAGGCCCGAGGAGGTGAGCGTAGCGGATCTGACGCAGGCGGCGGGCTGGTCGGCTACCTGGGATCGGGTCGTGGTGGCCAAAGCCGGCATCACCCGGGAGCGCATGAATCAAGCCAGCGGCCTCCAAGATTACTGCTGGCCGAACCTCCCGACCGCAGTCGGCAGCGACGGGCCTGCGCAAGTGTTCTACGTCTTCTTCGACGGCGACAGGCCACTGCAATCGATCCGCACGGACACAAGCAAGGAGTACTTCCACCGGTATCGCAGTGGCGACGTGTTGCGCCCCGACACCCGCCTGGAGCCGGTGCCACCGCGATCACCTGGAAGCACCGGGTACTTCCAACCGGCGTAAGCCAACCCGTTCGCTCACGTCCAGCGGGTGGCGAGTGGACCGCGACAAAGGGGATGGGAGCGGGCGACGATCGGGTCATGATAGAGATGGCGGCGGTGGCCGGGGTTGCGGTAGCGGCGTTGGGGATGGTGCTCACGCCAGGGCCGAACATGATGTACCTGGTGTCGCGGACGGTGTCGCAGGGGCGGCGGGCCGGGTTGGTCTCGCTGGCCGGGGTGGCGGCCGGGTTCGGGGTGTATCTGGCGGCGGCGACGGCGGGGATCACGGCGGTGTTCGCGGTGGTTCCGGGCCTGTATCTGGCGGTGAAGCTGGCGGGAGCCGCGTATCTGGGGTGGCTGGCCTGGCAGGCGGTGCGGCCGGGCGGCGTCTCGGTGTTCACGCCCACGACGCTGTCCACGGATCCCGCCCGGCGGCTGTTCACCATGGGACTGGTCACCAACCTGCTGAACCCGAAGATCGCGATCATGTACATGGCGCTGATCCCGCAGTTCGTCACGCCGGAGCACGGGAAGGTCTGGTTGCAGAGCCTGTGCCTGGGCGCGGTGCAGATCGCGGTGGCACTCACCGTGAACGGTCTGATCGTCCTGGGTGCGGGCGGTCTGGCGAGCTTCCTCACCGGCCGCCCGTTGTGGCTGCGCACCCAGCGTTACGTCACCGGCACCATGCTCGGCGCGGTCGCCGCACTCCTCGCCACCGACCGCGCCCGGCCGATACCGGCCTGACGCCGCACCCCTCAGCTCGGGCCGGAAGTCAGGCGATAGTGCAGTTCGGCGAATTGACCGGCCTGCTCGACGCCGACGAGCCGCATCCGGGTGGACAGGATGCGGCGCGGCAGCAGCGGAGCGCCCGCGCCCAGCGTCACCGGGACGACGCTCACCATGATGTCGTCGAGCAGTCCCGCGTCGGCGAACTGCCCGGCCAGATCGCCGCCGCCGACGACCCAGATGTTGCGCGCACCGGCCGCCTCGGCCATCTCTCGGTGCACCGCCTCGACCGCACCGGAGACGAAACGGAGATTCGCGCCGGGTATCGCCGGCAGCTCCCGGTGGGTGAACACCCAGCACGGGAGATCACCGTAGTTCTTGTGCCAATTTTCGGGCGGCTCGTTGGCCACCATCCACGCATAGGTGGTCGCGCCCATGCACATGGCGCCGACCTGCGCGAAGAAGCCCGCGATGCCCGCCTGCGCGTCATCCGCTCCGTCGACCTCGAAAAGCCAGGTGAGCGAGTTGTCCGTGTCGGCGAGGTATCCGTCGAGACTGGTCGCCGTGTAGTACTGGGTTGCCATGGCACGCACGATGCCAGCGAAACCTGACAGATCGCGGCAAGGTTTCGCGATCAGCCGCGACGCAACCGCCGGACCCCTTCCTCCAGCGTCTCGTCCCGCTTGCAGAAAGTGAAACGCACCAGGTGACTCCATGCGGCGGTGTCGTCGGCGAACGCGCTCACCGGCACCGCCGCCACACCGAGCCGCTCGGGCAGTGCACGGCAGAACGCCAGGCCGTCGCCCGCGCCGAGCGGAGTGATATCGGCGACGACGAAGTAGCCGCCCGCGCTCCGGTACACCCGCATCCCGGTGTCGGCGAGCGCGGCGGAGAGCCGAAGACGCTTCTCGGACAGGCTTTCCCGCAGCTTGGCGACCCAGCCCAGCTCGTGAGCGATCGCGTGTGCCACAGCGGGCTGGAACGGCCCGCCCGCGACGAAGGTCAGGAACTGCTTGGCCGCGAGCACCCCTTCGATCAGCTCGGCGGGCCCGCATGCCCACCCGGTCTTCCACCCGGTGACGCTGAAGGTCTTCGCCGCGCTCGACACCACGACCGTCCGCTCGGCCATGCCCGGCAGGGTGGCCAGGCTGACGTGTTCGGCGTTGTCGTAGACCAAGTGCTCGTAGACCTCGTCGGTGAGCACCAGGATGTCGTGTTCGCAGGCGATCTCGGCGATCGCCTGCAAGTCCGCGCGGCCGAGCACCGTGCCGGTCGGGTTGTGCGGCGAGTTGACGATGAGCATCCGGGTCGCGGGGGTGATCGCGGCGCGCAGGCTGTCCAGGTCGAGGACGAACCGATCCCCGCCGGCCACCAGGCGTGCCGTGCGCCGCCGGGCTCCGGCCAGCGCGACCGCCGCGGCGTACGAGTCGTAGTACGGCTCGATCAGCACCACCTCTTCGCCGGGTTCGACCAAGCCGAGCACCGCCGCGCTGATCGCCTCGGTCGCGCCCACCGTCACCAGCACCTGCGAATCCGGGTCGTAATCGGTCCCGTAGCGCCGCGCCCGGTCGTCGGCCACGGCCCGGCGCAGCACCGGCATGCCGCGCCCCGGCGGGTACTGGTTGAGTCCGTCGGCAATGGCGCGACGCGCTGCTTCCAGCATGCTCGCGGGCCCGTCGGTGTCGGGAAAGCCCTGGCCCAGGTTGACCGCGTCGTGCCGGACGGCGAGTTCGGTCATCTCGGCGAATATGGTGGACGCGAAAGGGCGCAGGCGGGCAACGGTCTGGTGTCGCGAGGGCATAACCGGAGAGTAGCCCCCTCTCTCTATCGCTCCGCGCCCCCTGTCAGCGGGCAAGGTCGGGAGTTCCGCGCGCGATCGATTCGGCTCCGCGCGAACAGACGCGGTCCGGAATCACCACCGGAAGCCCGTGGACGGTGGTCCAGCGGCGAGCAGGTCGAGCTGTCCCCCGCATCACGGACCAGCCGGGCACGCTTACATCTCGCTCCGTCCGCCTCCGAGGCGCTCGGCGAGCGTGCCGGGGTCCGCGTCGATGTCCTCCCCGCCGGATTCAACCCAGCCGGATGCCGCCCAGCTTGGCCGGGTTCGCCAGATCGTAGGTCCCCCAGACCGCTCCGTCCCGCACGGTGAAGCCGACCACCCGCGCGGGATAGCCGCTTCGGCCTTCCTCCGCCGGACGCGCCGCTACTTTCAGACCCAATTGCCCGTTCACCGAGACGAATTCGTACACCGGCGACGCCTCCGCCAGTCCGTACTTGCGCACCAGGCCGAGGTAGAAGCGGGCGATGCGATCGGCACCGTGCAGGACGTTGATCGCGGTGGCGGTGGTGCCGTTGGCATCGCCGATCATCACCGCGTCCGGGTGCAGCGCCGCGGCGACGGCGGCCACGTCACCGGAACTCAGCGCGACGAGGAAGCGCTGCACGGCGGCCTCGTGCTCGGCATCGGGCACCGGTTGCGGCGCCCGCGTCACCGCCTTGCGGGCGCGCACCGCCAGCTGCCGCGCGGCATCGGCCGAAATGCCGAGGATGTCGGCGATCTCGTCGAACGGCACCGACAACCCGTCGTGCAGCACGAAAGCCACGCGCTGCGGCGGCGTCAGGGTGTCCAGCACGACCAGCGCCGCGAACCGGCACTCCTGCTTGCGCACCACGGCTTCCAACGGATCCGGAGTGCTCGACGGAGTGCGTGCGGTGACCACGGGTTCCGGCAGCCATTGCCCCACGTAACTCTCCCGCCGCGCCGCCGCACTCCGCAGACGGTCCAGGCAGATCCGGCTCACCACGGTGGTCAGCCAAGCCCGCAGATCGTCGATCTCGGACTGGTGCGCGCCCGCCAAACGCAACCAGCTTTCCTGAACCGCGTCCTCGGCATCGCCGACGCTGCCCGTCAGCCGATAGGCGACCGAGAGCAAATGCGCCCGATGGGACTCGAACAGGTCGGAAAGTAGCGCGGCAACCATCGAGGGGGGAGTCTACGGTCCGGTCGACAGCCGCCCCGCGCCGCATCGGCGGCAGGCGATTCCGGATGATTCGCCGGGCCCTTCCGTGACAGCATGACGCGATGGACCACCACGCGCTGTCGAACGGAACAATCTGGCTGTCGGCTCCGACGGCGGCCGATGTCGACGCCATCACCGCGTGCTGTCAGGACCCGGCCATCGCGGAGTGGGTGACCATCCCGGTGCCGTACGTCCGCGACAGCGCCGTGACCTTCATCGACGAGATGGTCGTCCCGGGTTGGGCGGCGCGCAGCCCCACCTGGGCTCTGCGGCTGCGCGCCGACGGACCGGTGATCGGCATGATCGGTCTGGGCGAGCGCGACCAGAGCGCGGCCGAGATCGGTTTCTGGCTCGCCCCGGCCCAGCGGTCGCGCGGCCTGATGACGCAGGCGGTCGATCTGGTGTGTGAATTCGGGTTTCGCGCCGACGGCTTGGCCCTGGAGCGGATCGCCTGGCGCGCGTTCGTGGGCAACTACGCGTCGGCCGCGGTCGCGCGCCGCGCCGGGTTTCACTACGAGGGCCTGTCCCGGCTCGGCAGCATTCAGCGCGGTCGACGCCGCGATCACTGGCTCGCCGCCCGCCTGCGCACCGACCCGCCCGGTCCGGCGGACGACTGGCCCGCCGAATTCCGCCACCGCCGGACGTCTAGCGCCCAGGCGCCGGGCGAAGCTCGCGCACGATGACGACCGACCCGCGATTCGCGTGGATCGTGCGCACCATGGCGGTGCGGCCGGCCGACCGGGTGCTGGAAATCGGCCCCGGGTCCAGTGATTCGATCGGCTACCTCGCCGAGCAGGCGATCGACGGCATGGTCGTCGGCGTCGAGCGCTCCGCCACCGCTGTCTCCCGGGCAGGCAGACGACATGCCGCGCGGCTGGAGTCGGGCCGGGTCCGGTTGGTGCATGCCGACCTCGCCGACCTGGACCCGGACCGGCTGCTGCGCGCGACCGGGGCGGCGAGTTTCGACAAAATACTGGCGGTCAATGTCAACCTGTTCTGGACCAAGCGCCCCACCGCGGAACTCGCACTGATCCGGCGACTGCTGGCGCCGGGCGCGACGCTGGGCCTGTTCTACGGGTACGGCACACCCGACGCCACGGCTCCGACCAGTCCGAAGCCGCCGCTCGCCCGGCTGACCGAACACCTGACCGAGGCAGGCTTCGCTGTCCGGACCATCGCCTCCGGCGACTTACTGGGTGTGCTCGGCTGCTGACGACGCGCGCCGCCGCCCAACCGCGTCGGCCAAATGGTCCAGCTGCGCGGCGGTGGTCTCCCAGTCCAGGCACGCGTCGGTGATCGACTGCCCGTAGGTGAGTTCGTCGGCGTGGCCGAGGGTCAGATCCTGGCGTCCGGCGACCAAGAAGCTCTCCAGCATGACGCCGACGACACCGGGCTCGCCCGCCGCCAGCCGCCGCGCGATGTCGGTGACCACGTCGACCTGCTTGTTGTGGTCCTTGTTGCTGTTGCCGTGGCTGGCGTCCACCACGATCCGCTGCGGCAACGACGCCTTCTCCAGTCGCAGGCACGCCTCGGCGACCGAAGCCGCGTCGTAGTTCGGCCCGGTGCTGCCGCCCCGCAGGATCACGTGGCAGTCCGGATTGCCGGTGGTGCGGATCAGCGCGGCACGACCGTCGAGGTCGGTGCCGGGGAACACGTGACTGGCCGCCGCGGCGCGCACGCCGTCCACGGCCACCTGGACGTCGCCGTCGGTGCCGTTCTTGATCCCGACCGGCATCGACAACGCGCTGCTGAGCTGGCGGTGCACCTGGCTGGCCGCGGTGCGCGCCCCGATCGCACCGTAGGACACCAGATCCGCGATGTACTGCGGAGTGATCGGGTCCAGGAACTCACAGGCCACCGGAAGACCGAGAGCGGTGATGTCGACCAGCAGTTTGCGGCCGAAGCCCAATCCGGTGTTGACGTCGAACGACCCGTCCAGGTGCGGGTCGTTGATCAGGCCCTTCCAGCCCAGGCTGGTGCGCGGCTTCTCGAAGTAGACCCGCATCACCACGTGCAGCCGGTCGCCGAGTTCGGCGGCCTTCGCCGCCAGACGGCGCGCGTAGTCCAGCGCCGCGGCCGGGTCGTGCACGGAGCACGGACCGACGATCACCATCAGGCGATCATCCGCGCCGTTCAGCACGTCGACAGTGGCCTTGCGTCCCGCGCGGACGGTGTCGGCGAGCGCGTCGGTGATCGGATGCACGCGACGCACTTCGGCCGGCGAGCGCAGCGGGCTCACGTTGAGCGTGCGTTGATCATCCAGATCGGAATGCCGTGCGTCGACGTCGGCTGCGGTTGTCATGTCGTGGGGTCCTTTTCTCGAGGCCGACCCACGGATGCGAATCCCGTCGAGCCGGTCCATCGTCCGGCTCGGGGTGGAAGTTCGTCAGCGCACGTGGTAGCCGCAGACCAGCCCACCCTGGGCCGGCTTGCTAAACCAGAAATACACGCGCTGCACGTGAGGGACAGTACCAGCCTGCAACCGATCGGTGAACTGTGTCATCTGCCACGGTGTCGGCGCGGCGTGTTTCGCCCGAAGTCGTCGACCGGCCCAGTCCGGAACGCCACCGGCAGCTGTCGAGCGCGTCCCGGCAGTCTTGGCCGCCGCCGGCATACACATCGAGCCGCGAACGAACGCCGCGTGGCGGTCCTTCGCTCGGAAACCGTTGATCGGCCGGTGTTGTCGCGCGTGAGCACCGTTCGCGGTCCCGCGGGAAGGAGGCCGCGAACGGCGCGGCCCGTGTCCGACGAACCGGCTCACCCCCACTGACCGGGCACGTAATCACCGGCGGGCGTGCGGGCGATGACGTTCATCCGGTTCCAAGCGTTGATCATCGCGATGGCGGCGATCAGGGCGGCGATCTGGTCGTCGTCGTAATGCTTGCGCACCTCCTGCCACACCGCGTCGCTCACCGCACGGCCGTCGCCGATCCGGGTCGCCTCCTCGGTGAGCGCCAGTGCGGCGCGCTCGGCCTCGGTGAAGACGGTGGCCTCGTGCCACGCGGCGATCAGGTTGAGCCGCACGGAGGTCTCACCGGCGTGCGCCGCGTCCTTGGTGTGCATGTCGGTGCAGTAGCCGCAGCCGTTGATCTGGCTGGCGCGAATCTTCACCAGTTCGTAGGTCGCGGCATCCAGAGTGGAGTCGTTGATCACCTTGGATGCCATGGTGAGCCGCTTGATGAAGCTGCCGCCGACCGGGTTGGCGAAGAGTTCGAAGCGCTGTTCCATGATTCCCATCCTTTGCCGTTCCTTGTGGTTCATCAAGAGGACGACGCGGAAAGGTGGAGTGTGACACGAGGATATGGGACGTGGGTCACAAAAACTTCAGTTCGTGAAATCGTAGGTGACTCCGGTCAGTTTCTCCGACAGCTGCCACAGGTCGGCGGCGACCTTCTCGTCCCTGGACGCTTTCGACGAGCCGGACGGCCCCGGGTATCCGCGCATGCCTGCGAGTCCGGTGGGCCCGTAGTAGCCGCCGGGCTGGACGTCGGCGGTCGCCGCGTACAACGTCGGCAGCGCGCCCATCGCGGCGTTCTGCGCGAACACCCGGTTACCCACCCACATCACGCGGTCGAGGAACGACTCGGTGTGCGACTGCAACTCGGTGGAGGCGTAGCCGGGATGCGCGGCGACCGAGACTTTCCCGGATCCCGCCGCGGTCAACCTGCGCTGCAGCTCGCGAGCGAACATCAGGTTGGCCAGCTTGGCCTGCCCGTAGGCGGCCCAGCGCTGATACTTGCGCCGCTCCCAGTTCAGATCGTCCAAGTCGATCTTGCCGACCTGGTGCGCGCCGCTGGATACGGTGACGAAACGGTCGGAAATCTTGCCCAGCAGCAACCCGGTGAGCGCGAAATGGCCGAGATGGTTTGTGCCGATCTGCTTTTCGAATCCGTCGGCGGTGCGTCCTTCGGGCAGCGCCATCACGCCCGCGTTGTTGATCAGCACATCGGCCCCATCGATGCCCTCGGCGAACGCGCGCACCGAAGCGAGATCGGCCAGATCCAGTTCGCGTACCTCCGCCCGGTCACCGAGCCCGGCGGCCACCCGCTCCCCTTTGGCGACGTTCCGGCAGGCGAGGACCACCTCGCCCCCAGCGGCGGCAAGCGCGCGCACCGTTTCGGCCCCCAGGCCGCTGTTTGCCCCTGTCACGATGAACTTCCGACCGCTCTGATCGGGGATGTTCGAGGTGTCCCACCTGGTCATGACGAAAAGTCTAGTGCTCGACGGCCCGGCGCGGCAGCTTCGAACACGCCGCGGCCTATTCCATGCGCCGGCCTTCCAAGTAGGGTTGCCTAACCTATATAAGGGAACCTTTGCTCGAACCTGTGAGGCTGACCGTGACTTCCACTCCGACCGAGTCCGCGCATCGCGACGGCTACGTACCTTTCCCTGCCGACAAGGCCGCGGAGTATCGAGCGGCAGGCTACTGGGCCGGACGCCCGCTGGGAGACCTCCTGCGCTCGACCGCACAACGCCATCCCGGGCGCCCCGCGCTGGTCGACGCGGCGAGCACGCGCAGCTACGCCGATATCGACACCGCCGCCGACCGGATGGCCCATGGACTGCTCGCGCTCGGCATCGCGCCCGGTGACCGCGTGGTGGTCCAGCTGCCGAACGTGCCCGAGTTCCTGACCGTGCTGTTCGGCCTGCTGCGCGCCGGGATCATTCCCGTACTGGGCCTGCCCGCGCATCGACAGGCCGAAATCGAGCATCTGGCACGGCTTTCCGACGCGGTCGGTTACATCGTCGCCGACCGGACGGGCGAGTTCGACTACCGGGAACTGGCCTCGACCGTGCGGGAGGCGGTGCCGTCGCTGCGCCATGTCCTCGTCCTCGGCGATCCCGGCCCGTTCACCGACCTCGCCTCGATTCCGCGCGACGGAAGCGAGCTGCCCGAGATCGATCCGGGCGACATCGCCCTGATGCTGGTCTCCGGCGGCACCACCGGCCTGCCGAAGCTGATCGCGCGCACGCACGACGACTACGCCTACAACGCCACCGCCAGTGCGGAGGTGTGCGAATTGACCGAGCGCGACGTGTATCTGGCGACGCTGCCCGCAGCGCACAACTTCCCGCTGGCCTGCCCCGGCATCCTCGGCACCGTCGCGGTCGGCGGTGCGGTGGCCTTCGTCAGCGACCCGAGCCCGGAGAACGCGTTCGCCGCGATCGAGCGGCACCGTGTCACGGTCACGGCCGTCGTGCCCCCGCTGGCCCAGCTCTGGTGCGCGGCCACCGAATGGGAAGAGGCCGACCTGAGCTCGCTGCGCCTGCTCCAAGTGGGCGGCGCACGACTGGCGGAGGTCAACGCGAAGGAAGTGACCCCGGCGCTGGGCGCGACATTGCAGCAGGTTTTCGGCATGGCCGAGGGTCTGCTCAACTACACCCGGCTCGACGATCCGGCCGAATTGCTGCACACCAGCCAGGGCCGTCCGCTCTCCCCCGCCGACGAGATCCGCGTTGTGGACGGCGACGGCAACGAAGTGGCCCCCGGCGCGGAGGGCGAACTGCTGACCCGAGGTCCGTACACGATTCGCGGCTACTACCGAGCGCCCGAGCACAACGCGCGCGCGTTCACCCCGGACGGCTTCTATCGCAGCGGTGATCTCGTCCGCCGCCTGCCCAGCGGGCATCTGGTGGTCTCCGGCCGGATCAAGGATGTGATCAACCGCGGCGGCGAGAATGTCTCCTGCGACGAACTCGAGGAACACCTGCTCGCCCATCCCGCCGTCCGGCATGCCGCCGCCGTCGGGCTGCCCGACGCGGCTCTGGGCGAGAAGGTGTGCGCCGTGCTGGTCGTCGACGGCGAGATGCCGACGCTGGCGGAGATCAAGACCTTCCTCGCCGCGCGGGGGCTGGCCACCTACAAACTGCCGGATGTGCTGCGCCGCAGCGACGAACTGCCGGTCACCGCGGTCGGCAAGATCGACAAGAAGGCGCTGCGCGCCGACCTGTAGGGCGCCTGGAGACCGGCGGGCAGCGCACCGCTCGTGCACTGCCCCCGCCTTCCGTTACGCCTTGACGACGTAAGGCGCGATGCTGCCCAGCTTCTCGCAGGTCTCCTCGAACTCGCGCTCCGGCCGGGACTGGCCCACGATGCCCGCTCCCGCGCGCAGCCAGGCTCCCTCGGCGTTCTGGTACACCGCGCGCAACACCAAGGTCGCCTCCAGTGCGCCGGTCGGCGAAACCGTGACCACCGCACCGGAGTACAACCCGCGCGGGTCGTGATCGAGGCGGAACACCGAGTCGACGCCCTCGCGCTTCGGAATCCCCGAGGCGGTCACCGACGGGAACAGCACCTCCAGCGCGTCCCAGCTGGAGCGGTCCGCGGCCAGCCGCCCACGCACCGTGGAGGCCAGATGCTGCACGCTGCCCCGCTCGCGCACGGCCATGAAATCCGAGACCGCGGGCGTGCCGGGATCGGCGACGACCGCGATCTCCGCGAAGGAGGTCTGCACCGAGATGGCGTGTTCGACGATCTCTTTCGGGTCGGTGATCAGCTCGGCCCTCGCGGCCGAGTCTGCCGCGGCGCCGCGGCCGAAAGCACGGGTGCCTGCCAGCGGCTCGGTGGTCACCACCCGGTCGTCGTCCACGGACGCGACCAGTTCGGGGCTGAAGCCCGCCGCCTCCAGACCGCCGAGCCGCAGCAGGAACGACCGTGCCGGAGTGTTGTGCGCGCGTCCGAGCCGATAGGTGGCCGGAACGTCCACGGCGAACGGCAGGTCGACCTTCCTGGACAGGATGACCTTCTGGTATCGCCCGGCCTGGATCTCGCCGACCGCCTCGGCCACCCGGTCGCGATAGCCGGTGGGGTCGATGCGGATGTCGGCCGGATGCGCTTGCGGCAGTTCGGCGTTCTGCGACTGCGCGATCAGGTCGTGGATGTCTCCGGTCTCCGTCGGCGTCGCGCCCGATATCCGCACGCCGAATTCCCCGACCCGCACTTCGATCCGGGGAACCATCAGATGCGCCAGCGTGGTGCGCGGGTCCAGGTGCTCGGTGGCGTCGAGCGCCCAGGCGCAGAACTCGAATCCGATCCAGCCGTAGGCATTCCGCCCGTCGAGAGGCAGCGCGGCGAGCGCGCGGTCGATCACTCCCGCGGGATTGCCTTCCCACGGGCTGGTGGTGGTCTGCCCTTCCCAGGCGATGCGCAGTTCGCGGACGTCCAGTTCGACACTGCCGATCGGATCGGCGGCGAACACCCACTCCCCCGGACGCTCGTACATCACATACTCGCCGAACCGATCCGCCCCTGCCAGCCGGGACATCGCTGCCGCCGGATCGGTCACATACTCAACCCGCAGGCGTTCCGTGGTCGACAACGATCCTCCAAAGGTTACCCTGGCCTAACTAATGGAGGTAAGGTTAGCATTACCTCCATCGCAGTGCGGGTGTGCTCGCGGCCACAGCGGCAAGCGCTTTCGCCACGCCTCTTCGCGAGACACGCCATTCGCGTCCGCAACGAACTCACCGCGCCGACTGCCTGCGCGGAATAGACCCTCCGGGATTGAATAGTGGAATGATCGATCACCGCGGCGATTCACTCGCGACAGCCCGGCCCGGGACCGCACCACAATCGGTGGTGGCCCTGATCGACGCCGCCTCGGGGGTGGAACGCGAACTGGTCGGCAAGTGGCTCGCCGACGGCGGGATCAGCGCGGAGTTCGGCACCGACGCGCCGGTCACACAGCTGGACCTGGACGCGGGCGCCGTCGCCGCCCGGCTGGTCGGCAGACGCGACGATCCGCTGGTGGTGCCGATCCGCGTGCTGTGGCTGCCGCCCGAACGCGACGGCGTGCGCCGCGTCACCTTCGCCGATCTCGCCTTGCTGACCAACCCGCGCAAGCCCAATCGGCTGGTCCAGCGCAGACTGCTGGCCAAGTCACCGGACCGGTACGTCGTGCTGACCGGTGCGCCGGCCCGCCTCAGCGAATTGCGCGCGAACAACCCGGAAGCTTCGGCCCTGTTCGACAAGGGCACCGCCGATCCGTTCGCCCGCGCCGTGGTGCGCGCGGCGGTGGTGGCGCTCGAACGCGCCGAGCGCACCATCATCGGCGACCGGTACAAGGTGCCCAAGCTGGTCGCGGAGGAGATCCTCGACTCCCCCGACGTCCTGCGCAGGCTGGAACTCATCGCCGACCAGATCGGGGCGAGCCCGCACGAGGTGTACCGCCGCGCGGAGAAGGCGCTCAACGAACTCGTGGCCGCGCAGAGCAGGCTGATCTCCGACCTGTTCACCCAAGCCATGCGCCCGGTGCACGCCTCGACCTGGAAGGTGGACTCCGACGATTCCGGCCTGGCCGGGTTGCGCGATCTCAACCGCCGCTTCCCGCTGGTGTTCCTGCCCTCACACCGCTCCTACGTCGATGCGTTCGTGCTCGGAGACGTGCTTGCCCGCAACGACTTCCCGCCGAACCACGTGATCGGCGGTGCGAACCTCAGCTTCTGGCCGATGGGCCCGGTCGCCCGGCGCACCGGAACGGTGTTCATCCGGCGCAGTTTCGGCGACGACGAGGTCTACAAAGTCGTCGTCGAGGAGTACTTCGCCTATCTGCTGGCCAAACGCTTCAACCTGGAGTGGTACTTCGAGGGCGGCCGCACTCGCACCGGCAAGCTGCGGCCGCCGCGCTACGGCTTGCTGAACTACCTGGCCGCGGCCGTCCGTTCCAACCGCATCGATGACGTCATGCTGGTGCCCGTCTCGATCACCTACGAGCGGCTCAACGAACTCGGCGCCATCGCCACAGAGCAGGAGGGCGGCAAGAAGAAACCGGAGGGCCTGACCTGGCTGGCGCGCTACATCCGTAGTCAGCAGCATTCCGCCGGGCACGTGTACGTCCGTTTCGGCGAGCCGTTGTCGGCCCGCGACCGGCTCTCCGCACACGGCGATCCGCTCACGGCCCCGCCGCTGACCATCCCGTTGCACCACACGGAGCCGATCCCGCCGCCGCGCACCGAAGCCGGGGTCGTCGACAACGAACCGCCGGAGATCGCCGAACTGGAGCGAAGGGCGGTGCAGCGGTTGGCATTCGAAGTCGCGGTCGGCATCAACGCGGTCACCCCGGTGACGGTCAACGCGTTGGTCACCCTGGCGCTGCTGGGTGTGGACGGGCGCGCCCTCACCCTCGGCGAGGTGCGCACGGTGCTCAACCCCGTGCTCGGTTACATCGACAAGCGCGAACTGCCGCGTGGCGAACTCGAGGCCCTGCGCGACGAGCAGGGCTTGGCCGTGGTGCTGGAACAGCTTTCGCTGACCAAGGTGGTCACGGTGTATCGCGGCGGGATCGAGCCGGTGTACTCGATCGAGTCGGGTGCGCACCTGGAGGCCGCCTTCTACCGCAACAGTGCCGTGCACTGGTTCGTCAATCGCGCGATCCTCGAGCTGTCCATCCTGGCCGCGGTCGACAGCGACGACGCCGACGCCCTGCGGACCGGTTGGGACGAGGCATTCCGGCTGCGCGATCTGCTGAAGTTCGAGTTCTTCTTCCCGGATCGCGGCGAGTTCGCCGACCAGATGGTCGCGGAGATGCTGCTGGTGGATCCGGACTGGTACAGCCATTCCCGCCGGGACACCGACGGCTCGGACATCCTGGCGAAGCTCACCGCCTCCGGCTTCACCATGGCCCACCGCGTGCTGCGCTCGTTCGTCGACGCGCAGCTGGTGGTGGCCGAACGGCTGGCCGACCGCGACCCGAGCGACGAGCTCGACCGCAAAGAATTCATCGCCGAATGCGTGGCGGTCGGCAAGCAGATGATGCTGCAGCAACGGCTGCACAGCCCCGAGTCGGTTTCCACCGAGTTGTTCACCAGCGCCCTCAAGCTCGCCGACAACTACGGCCTGCTGGAGACGGTGCCCGAGGACGATCCGGAGTCGGCTGGGAAGGATTTGATCCGGCGACGGACGGAATTCGCCGAACGGCTGCGTGTGATCGGCGCCCGTATCGCGCAGGCCGCCGCACTGGACCCGTCCAATCGGGCGGCGCGGTGAACGATCGCTTCGACAACATCACGGTACGCAGGAGGATCGATGACCGACGCGCGCGCTGACCTCGACGCCGCGCTCGCCGCCATCCGCTCCGGGCCGCAAGGCCCCGCGGTCGCGGCGGTCTTCGACTTCGGCGGCGCGGTCGTCGACGGCCCCGGCTCGCGGCGGCGGCCACGCCGCAAGCCCGCCGACGTGCTGCTCGGCGGACTGCACAACCACATGACCGACGGCGAATACAGCCGGTTCCTCCGCGAACTGTCCGAGACGCTGGCCGGTTGCTCCGAAGAGGAACTGGACGAGCTGGGCAGGCGTCAGTTCAAGCGCACCGGGTACGGATACCTGTATCCCGAAGCGTGGGAGCTGATCCGGACCCACCGAGCGGCCGGGCACACCATCGTGCTGGCCACCTCGCTGACCAGATTCCACGTCGCGCCCGCCGCGGCGCAGCTCGGCATCGAACACCTGCTGTACACGCCCATGGCCACCACCGACGGTGTGCTCACCGGATATCCCGACGGTAGAACGCTATGGCGAAACGGCAAAGCCGAGGCGATCACGGAGTTCGCCGACGCGTACGGGGTGGATCTCGGACGCAGCTACGCCTACGCAGGCGCGATCGCCGACGCACCCATGCTCTCGCTGGTCGGGCATCCGGTGGCGGTGAACCCCGACGACGAGCTGGCCGGGATCGCCGACCGGCGGCAGTGGGACCGCCTGACGTTCCGGCCGCGCCGATCGCCGCGCGCGGGCGATTACGCACGCACCGCCGCGGGCTTCGCCGGATTGCTCGGGGGCGCGCTGTACGGCGTCGCGTCGAAAGCGCCGACGAAAGACCGGCAGCAGATGGCCGACGCGTTGATGGCGCACGCCGCGCGCAATACGCTGCGCATCGCGGGCGTGCGCGTGCGCGTCACCGGCGCGCAGAACGCGAAATCGCCGCGGCCGGCGGTTTTCCTGTTCAACCACCAGAGCCAGTTCGACATCATCATCGTGCCCGAGGTGCTCGGCGGCGGCGTGACCGCGATCGGCAAGAAGGAGCTGACCAAGAATCCGGTCTTCGGCCCGCTCATGCGCTTCGTCGGGGTGACGTTCATCGATCGCGCGAACACCGCGCAGGCGAAGGCGGCGTTGCGGCCGGTGGTCGAGACCCTGCGCGGCGGTTTGTCGGTCGCGGTGGCTCCGGAGGGCACCCGCTCCTACACCCCCGAGGTCGGACCTTTCAAGAAGGGCGCGTTCCACATCGCGATGCAGGCCGGGGTACCGGTCATTCCGGTCGTCATCCGGAACGCGGGCGAGATCTGCTGGCGCAACGCGATGGTAGCCCGGCCCGGAACGGTCGACGTGGCGATCCTCGACCCGATCGATGTCAGCGCATGGGAGCCGGCTGATCTGGACGAAAACGTGGCGCGGGTGCGCCAGCTGTTCGTCGATACGCTCCTGGATTGGCCGTACTGACCGGCTGATCGCATGCCGGCAGCGCTGCCGATTCGGTGGGGGCGACCTGGGGCAGTGGTCGGCGCGCCCACGCGTCGTCTCCTCCACCGCGTCGGTCGTGCTGCGGTCCTACCGGTGCGGCTGCAGTGTGGTCGCCGTGACGTCGGCGTCGGCGACCATCGCTGCCGACTTCGCCTTCACCCGGCCGCGGCGCTCGTTTCGGTCGCGGGGCATAACCGGCGTGGTCAGCCGCTGCGCATCGGCCCCGTTCCCGTGGCTCGCGGCTTGCGCTCAGACCGCACGGCCGAACAGCAGCTTCCACGGCATGAGCGCCGATTCGAGCTGCACTTTGAGGCTCATCTTGGAGGCTCCGAGCGTCCGCTCCTCGAATCGGATCGGCACCTCGGCGATCGCGATCCCCTTCTTGATGGTGCGGTAGTTCATCTCGACCTGGAAGGAGTAGCCGTTGCTGCGGATCGAGGCCACATCGATGGCGCGCAGGGTGTCGCCCTTCCATGCCTTGAAGCCCGCGGTGGCGTCCTTGACGCCCAGGCGCAGGATCAGGTTGACATAGAAGTTGGCCCAGGCCGACAACGCCTTGCGGTACCACTTCCACTCGGCGGCGGTCGAGCCGCCGGGCACGTAGCGGGAACCGAGCACCACGCCCGCGTCGGTGGTGGTGAGCTTCTCCAGCATGGCCGGGATGACTTCGGCCGGATGCGACAGGTCGGCATCCATCTGGATCACCACGTCCGCGCCCTCGTCCAGAGCGCGCGTGATACCCGCCACGTAGGCGCGGCCCAACCCGTCCTTCTCGGTCCGGTGCAGCACCCCGACCACGTTCGGCAGTTCGGCGGCGAGCTTGTCGGCCACTTCGCCGGTGCCGTCCGGCGAGCTGTCGTCCACCACGAGTACGTGCAGGTCGGGCACCGGCAGCGCGGTCAGCCGCTCCACCGCAACCGGCAGATTCTCCCGCTCGTTGTAGGTCGGCACAACAACGGTAACCCTCAAGGGTCGCCCTCCCTGCTGATCCTGGTTTCCGCTCGCAGCCCACGCCAGGACCTCCGAGCATTCGTCGAGTTCTGGAGAACCGTACTCGATACACCTGATCGCGGGCTGAGCGGCCGCACCAGGTGTGACCACGCCCGAGCCTCCGACCTGCGGCTCAAGATCAACTTCTCCGGCCCGGGGAAGGATCGCCCGGGCCGAGTTCGGGCAGACTCAGTCCCCGTCCCGCCAGGCCCGGTCGCGGGCGTCTTCGCGCGCGTTGCGCGCGTGCGCGATCTCGAGGGCCCGCTCCGCCGTCGCCTTGTCCGGGTACGGGCCCATCCGGTCGCGGAACCAGCACTGCCGCCCTTGCTCGGCTCGATTGTGCTTCAAGCAGTAATACCAGCGCTCAGCCATACCTCCAGCATCCCACCGAACACCGCCCCGCAAACCGCGTTTCCCGTTCGCCCACCATTGCCGGACTTACGGCGGCCGCAATTCACCACCAGAGGCTGCGGTAATGGACGAGCGCGTCACACAGGAGAGCCACACCGAAGATCGCGAAAAGCACACGAACCGAGAGCGGTCCGTAAGTAGTGATAATGCGAACAACTTTTCGATACATCCGCCGCGCCCCGGTCGTTCGCCGCATCGCCAGGCCGAGTATCACCAACGGCGGCAGCAATGCGAGCGCGCAATACGCGACGATGATCAGTGGCCACAGCGCCGGCAGTGGATTCCGGGCGGAGATCATCGCGAGTCCGGCGAGATACGGCACCGCTGTCGGCGCCTGCGCGATGCCGATGGCCACGCCGATGCCCGCCAATACCCACGGCCGGCGGCGCAATGCGGTCGCCCGCTCCGGGGCCGTCGTTCCGGTCATCCGAATGCCCGCGAGAGCGAGCAACACCACGCCCGCCGAAAGCTCGCCCCAGTACCGCACCGCCGGTGTGATCTCGAAGTCGATCAGATCGGTCAGGAATCCGATTCCCAGCACGGTGCAGATCCCGAACGCGGTGGTGACCGCGAAGACGCCCGCCAGCAGGCTCAGACCACCCACCAGCGGCGACCGGCGGCTCAGCCTGCTGTCGTATACGACGGCCGTGGTGACGCCGATGAGCAGCAGATCGAGGGAGTCGAGAAAGGCGAACCCCGCGAGTGCGAGAAGAAGGGTCGACATGGCCGCGCCAGCCTACCCGCCCCCTGCCGACCACCCCCGAGCCCGAACTCGGATGCGCCACCGTGTGATTCACCACACGTAGGCGCTCGGTCGACTCCAGAGAACACCCGCCTTACTCACTGCGGAGGCACACGGCCCAGGAGCGCGAAGAACACGAACGACACGGATTGCGACCGCACCGCGAAATGATCTGGACGATCCCCCCGAACCCAACCACGGCCAAGGGGGTCCGGGGGCGAAGCCCTCCGGGCGGGGCGTGGGGGTTGCACCCCCACGAAAACGACGAAACGAGCCCGGTTCACGCTCTCCGTGAACAGGGCTCGCCTACGAGTGAAGTGGCCAGGGCCGGGATCGAACCGGCGACCTTCCGCTTTTCAGGCGGACGCTCGTACCAACTGAGCTACCTGGCCGCAGGCACCCGAAGTGAATGCCATACGCGAAACGCCGGATATCTCCGGCGCTTGCTTGCGACCCTGACGGGACTCGAACCCGCGACCTCCGCCGTGACAGGGCGGCGCGCTAACCAACTGCGCCACAGGGCCATGCTCTGCTACCAACGATCCGCAGATCGTACCCCCTACGGGATTCGAACCCGCGCTACCGCCTTGAAAGGGCGGCGTCCTAGGCCGCTAGACGAAGGGGGCTCGTCCCGGATTTCTCCGGACCGGCTTTCAACGGCTGTCCGTTGGGAGCTGGGATAGCTTATGACAGACCGGACTCGAATCCCAAACCGGCTGGTCAGAGGCTCAAACCGAGCTCCTCCAAGCTGGCCTGCGCCCGCCAGCCGTCGCTGCGGAACTTCTCCAGCCATTCCATGGTGGCCATCGCCTCGATCACGACCTCGAGCGCCTCCTCGAATCGCGCCCGCAGGTCCACCTGTCCGCCGAGCAGGGCCACCATGTACCGCTGGCCGGCCAGCGCGGCGGCGAGCGTGCGGGTGAACCGGTCGGGATCGGCATCCGCGCGCAGCTGCCCGTGGTCGATGGCGCGGACGGTGAGCACCCTGGTGGTGCGGCCCAGGATGCGACCGCCACCGGCCTGCACGTCACGGTAGAAGTCGGGTTCGATGATCAGGCGGTACTCGGCCTGCACGATGATGTCGTGCTCCAACCGCAGCGCGATCTCGTCGACCACCCCGTGCAGGATGTCCAGCGGACTGAGATCCGTTCGGGCCAGCCAGCGCTCGGCGGACGCGCGGTAGCGTTCCACCGCGGTCTCCAGCACCGCGCGTGCCAGATCTTCCTTCGAATCGAAATGGAAGTACATCGCGCCCTTGGTGGCCCGCGACCCTTCCAATATGCGGTTGAGCGATGCAGCGGCATAGCCGCTCTTCCCGAACTCAACGGCGGCGGACCTGATAATCGCCGCCCGTGTCCGGCGCGCCCGCTCTTGCTGCCGTGCCATGCTCGAAACGCCTCCGAAGCCTACTCGCCGCCAATCAGCCACCCCCGAAGGAACGGACCCTCGGCGCGAATTCATGAGTTTTATCAATACGTGGAACCCGGTTTTCGACCGATTTCAAACCTTCGGTACGAAAACTCGCGAAAAACCTGAACCACACCAGCTGGTATAGTTTGCCTGCCCGGGTGCGCCGCAGGGGGTGCGCATCCGGGCATTTCTTCGTCTCGAACGTGCCTCCTCCTGCGGCATCGAGTTCCGGCGAGCCGTGGCCGGCCGGACCGACCGCGGCACTCTCGGACACAGCAACGACAATCCGAATTCCAAGGCGCCGAACGGGTCGGCGATTCTTTCGGAATTCACCAAGGCGTCACCGTACCCGGAATCCGGTTCCGACACGCGGCAAACCGGCGAGTCGGATAGCCGTCCGATTCCGATTTCTGTTACGGCAAATATTTGGCAACCACACCGGGCGGTCCGGAGGGTGTGCGAATTCGGCAGCGGCCCAGGATTGTTCACGCGAGCGAACCAGCAGCCCGGACGACGGGTCGCCGCCCAGGTTTCGCCCGCCAACTCGTCCCGCGCGCCTCCCCCGGCCAGAGCCGTTCACCCCCTGCAAATCCAAAGACATTGCCAGCCAACATGATTGAATGATATCCAGATCCAGCTAAGATGAACAAAGCTGGGTGGCAAGTGTTTACCGCCTGCATCGCCCGCCGCGCACGCCGCGTTACCCACCTCGGCATCGCCGCCCGCCACACCCGGGCCGCCACGCCGCCCCCACCCATCCATCCCGCCCGCCGACACGAACTCCCCCGATTGGGGCATCCGCCCCCGATCCCACTACACTGTTCCTCCGCGCCCCTATAGCTCAGTTGGTAGAGCTACGGACTTTTAATCCGCAGGTTGTGGCGCTTCTACCAGTGGAAACACTAGAATCGTGGGGCAAACGTGGGGCTCGCAGCCCCCGCGCCCTGCCATCGTGATGGTGCCCCCTGTAGGACTCGAACCTACGACCTAGTGATTAAAAGTCACCAGCTCTACCAACTGAGCTAAAGGGGCTCGGCTGGCAAGCATAGCGGACAGCGGCCGTGGGGCACGAACCGATTGGAGGGGTCACCGGGGCTATGGCGTGGGCGGAAAAGCTCCCCAGCGGCAAGTACAGGGGCGTCTACAGGGACGCGAGCGGCAAGAAGCGGAGCGCCGGCACTTTCACACGGAAGTCGGATGCAGAGCGGGAGGCCGGAGCGAAGGAAGTCAGCGAGCGGAGATCACCAACCCCGGCTGGGGTCGACAGGCTGACCTGGGGCCAATGGGAAGCCAGCTGGCAAGCGGCACGGATTGTGAGAAAGAGCACAAGTCGCTCGGATGCAGCCCGCCTGCGCGACCACGTCCGGCCGCGGTGGGAGAAGGAAGTCCTGCGGTCTATCTCGACCGACGACGTACAGAAGTGGGTGACGGAGCTCACCAACCGCGGGATGGCGCCGTCGACCGTCGCAAAGTGCTACTACTTGCTGTCGTCATCATTGAAAGCCGCGCACCTGGGACGGCGTATCGACGTCAATCCGTGCAAGGGAATCACCCTGCCGAAGCCGGGGCCGATGCCTGAACGCTACTTGGACGATGAGGAAGTGGCAGCGATTGAGGCGTCCCTGGAGGCCTTCGACCTCGTTGTGGTCGAGCTGCTACTCGGCACCGGCGTCCGTCTCGGTGAGGCCTTGGGCCTGCACTGGGAGAGCGTGAATTTCAAGCGGCGGGAGATTGTTGTGGAGTGGGCCTACGACCCCGTCGAGCACGAGATGAATCCGCCGAAGGACTACGAGCGTCGAACGATCCCGATCGGTGACAAGCTCACCAGGATCTTGAGAGCGCGCCTGGACCGGGTAGGGATGGGCAAACCTGCCCCGATGCCTGTGAAGTACCCGCGAAACGCCCGCGTTCACTCCGGTCTGGTCTTGGCGCACACGCAAGGTCGCCCATTCGATTCGAGCAACCTCCGTGACCGTTTCGAGGCTTCGGTGCGGATTTCGTACGTCGGAAAGGGGAAGCACCGTCACCAGATCGGTCATGTCCGACTGCACGACCTCCGCCATACCTATGCGAGCCGACTCTTGGAGCGCGGCATCCCTATCGAAGATGTGTCACGGCTCCTCGGACACGCCTCGGTGACCACGACCATGCGGTACGCACATCGCGCGAAGTCGCGCTGGGATACCGTGCGTGCCGCACTGGACTAGTTGTGCCCTCTCGCGGGACTGGTGACAACAGTCGGCTGCAATATGTCGTCGGACCAGCTCCGGAACGCGGTCACGTGCGCGTTCGTATCCGAATCGACCTTTGACGTGCCATTGTCCCGGTCGAGGGGAACGATCCCTGGTTCCCTCAGGTATCCAGCATCCGCATCTCTGAACAAACACGTCAACGAGGTACCGGTACGGCAGGTGTGCTAATCTGCCCGTGACCTGGTCATTGACCGGTTTCTAACAGAAAATTGAGGCGCGACGGAGGTATCAGCACCATGAGCCAGCCAATGCCGTTTCATCACCCGATCGTCATCGAACCTCCGGACGCCCCCGCATATCTCAGCCAGATGGGCATCATGGCCTCGGACGTCGCGGCCGCCATCGAGGTGGGCGATACCTGGGCTGGCAACATGACCAAGCATCACCCGGTCACGGCAGCGGGTCTCATGCGGTGGATCTACGTCGTCGGCACAATGCGCGAACGACTGGCCGTGACGAATCTCTGGGTCCCAGACGATCCCAAAAATCGTCCCATCTCTCAACGAACCGACGGCACATACACTCTCTCCGTCGTCGGAGGCAACGAGCTTACTGGCGTCATCGACCATCCCAGAGGCCCGTCAGCTGCGCGCCGCCGAGGAAGAGCCACGGAAGAGGCAGTAAACGGCACTGTGCCGCTGATCACCGTCCAAGCACTTCGCGGCAGCAGCGGTGATCACGACAGTGACCTCCGCAAGCAGCCGCCACACGGACCGTGGTTCCTCGTGTACTACCGAGACACCGATGCTGTGCGTGTGGAAATATCCCTACCGGTCGGGTTCAAAGACGGCCAGTTCACAGGTTGGAGAGTGCGAGTCATCCTCGATGAATGGAGGCCGGACAGTGACAGCGCGAGGCCGCGCGACATCGGAGGACAAGACGTTGACTTCCGGGTCGTCGAAGTCGGCTGAGGCATACCTGGATCCGGACAGGATTCGGATCGCACGGATGCGTCGGGGAATGACGAAAGCCGAACTTGCACGGAAGCTGTCGGTCATTCCCCGCACGATCGCCCGGTACGAGTCAGGTGAAGCCCCGCGGAGTGTCGCCGCGGCGCTCGCGGGGGCATTGGATTTCCCGGTCGCGTACTTCCATCGCGACGGTGCGCCGGTGTTCGACTCGAGCGAGGTTCGTTTCCGTGCTGCCCGGCGAGCTAGCGCCCGCGAACGTGATGCCGCAGCTGCGGCCGGGGTATCGGGCGTGGAGATTGACCGTTGGATCTCCCAACGGTTCGTCCTGCCCGAGATGGCGCTTCCGTCGCTGGCCGGCAATGCCCCGGAGACAGCCGCGCAGCTGCTACGCGGTTTTTGGGGGCTCGGAACCAAGCCGCTGCCGAACCTTGTGCAGTTGTGCGAATCGCGTGGAGTCCGCGTCTATAGTTTGCCGCCGTTCGCCGACGCGGTCGATGCGTACTCGATGTGGCGATCCGGAACCCCGTATGTGTTCCTCGCGCGCCGCAAGTCGCCAGAACGGATACGGTTCGACTTGGCACACGAGATCGGTCACCTGGTCCTGCACGACGGTGAGCTGTGCGAAACAGCTGCCGTGGAGAGGGAAGCTGACGCGTTCGCCTCAGAGTTCCTGATACCGACGGCGAGCGTCGTCGAGTATCTGTCGTCGGCCCCGTCCGTCGCCGACATCTTGACTGTGCGTAACCAGTTCAAGGTGTCCGCTATGGCGCTGGCCCTGGCGGCGCACAAAGCCGGCCGGATCAGTGATTGGATCTACCGTCAGATCTGTATCGACTTGTCCACACGCGGGTTCCGGTCATCGGAGCCTGGCGGGATGACGAACTATGAGATGTCGCGAGTGTTCCCGCAGGTGCTCCGGCGGGCGGGTTCGACGGTCAGCGCCCGGGTAATCGCCGACGAGCTAAATCTCCCTTTAAGCGACGTGCATGCGCTGACGTTCGGCGCTGAGTTGCGAGCCGCTCAAGGAACCGAGGTCACCAGCGATACACTTCCCAGCCACCCCACACGCGGGTTCCGGCTACATGCGGTCTAACTATTGCTCACATCCGCGAGTACCACTCCGAACGGGCCCGGCAGACCGCACTAGTCGATTTCCTTGAGGCACTACAGGCCCAACCGGCCCCACCCTGGCGTTAGCAACCAGCCCAGCCGCCGCTCAACTGCGTCCGCTACAGCCCTTGTGGCGGCTCACCGATACCGGTATCGCCATCCCGAGGCTGATCGCCGAACCCGAACAGCCGGTCTTCGAGGTCAGCATTGTGGACCCTCGACATGAGACGCATGTCTACAGCGGCTTACGGCCGCAGGCTCGCGCACCCGCCGCCTACTTTGTGATCCCCCACGAGCGGTATGCCCGCCAGGATCGCATCGTTGCGGTTCCGCGCTCCGACAACGTCCGCCTCGACCTCAACGCCACTCGCATCGACTGAACTACCCTTGGTCGCTGAAAGATTAGCCAGACGACAGCGCTTCATGCCACGTAGAGTACCTCTGTGACAAGCGACTCATCGCGCTCAACCAGCTCTCTGCCTCCAGGGTTCGCCTCGTTGTCTATTACGGAGTGGCGGCAATTCGCCAATGTACGGATTGACTTCCATCCACGGCTTACCATACTCACTGGCGCGAACGCCACGGGCAAGAGCACCATACTAGGGATTCTCGGGACCCATTTCAAATGGCAAAGGCAGTTTTCTGCCTCCCCCGGACGCGACCGCGAATCATTCGAGCGCTGGTACACCGTTCGGCGCCGTGGCAGGTGGAAGCTATTGAATGACGGGGACTGGGCGGAAATCGGCACACTAGAATACGGATCAGGACAATCTACGCCAATCATGGTCCCAGTGAATGCGCCAGATTCCCAGCGCTTCGAGTACGACTTGCGCATGCCCCACAGCACCACCGTGGCCGGAGCATTCCTAAGCTCTCACCGCGTAACCGCTGGCGCTTATTCACGCGTCGACAGCATTCCAACGATATTCAGTGAGCCCGGAACACTGTTCGAGCAGTTTACCGGAGAAATTCGCACGCGATGGTCCGGGGGCTGGACACAGAAGTCACCACAGATGGTATTCAAGGAATCCCTGATTTCGGCGGCCGTATTCGGTACGCGCGGAAATCCAAATGTTGAATACAATAAAAACGCAGCTGAACTATGGGAAGGCTTCCAAGATATTCTAAGTTTCGTGATGCCATCCTCACTCGGCTACAGAGGCATGCAGGTGCGAACACCGGACATCATCGTACAGACGAAGACCGGCGACTTCATTCTGGACGATTCGTCCGGGGGTCTAAGCGCGATTCTTGAAATGGCATGGCAGCTATTCCTCCGCTCAAGAACAGAAAAGCGCTTCACAGTACTCCTCGACGAACCGGAGAACCATCTCCATCCCAGCTTGCAGCGTGAAATCATTCCGAGCTTTTTGCGCGCATTCCCTCACGTTCAATTCATCATTGCGACACATAGCCCATTCGTTGTAACTTCAGCCGCCGACTCTGCCGTTTACGCACTGGACTACAACAAAAATAGGCGGGTCGAATCGAGATGGTTGAACTATTCAAATAAAGCAGCGGGCGCCGACGAGACACTTCGGCGGGTACTAGGTCTAGAAAGCACGATGCCTAAATGGGCAGAGAATCTCTTCGAGTCTATCGTCAACCGTTATGCCACAGGCGGTCTGAATGAATTGAGCTTGCGGCAGTTGCGGAACGAGCTGAAGGCGTTCGGCTTGGAGCCGGAATTCTCCGAGGCAGTGATCGCCGTAACTGATCGCCAGAGGCAGGACCCGGACGCATGAGGCGTTTGACAAAGAGGGACAAGCCTGAGGTGCTTGCCGATAACGAAGAACAGTGGACGACTGAATATGTTGCGGCCAGACACTCCGGGGTCGAGAAAAAACATGAGAAATGGCGACACCCGGAGATACGGGATGCCTTGAGCGAAGAGACCGATAGAAAGTGCGCATATTGCGAAAGTTTCGTCGCGGACGTGGCATACCCGCACGTCGAACACATAATACCCAAAGCCATACATCCCGAGCTTGCCCATCGGTGGGCAAATCTCACGTGGGCATGTCCCGTATGCAACTCGAACAAGGGAGACTTCTACCACGCCACGAATGGAATTCTTAATCCGTACGAAGACGACATAGACGAACATTTACGTTTCCACGGCGATTTTGCGTCATCGCGGCTTGGCGCCCAGCGGGGAGATGTTACAGTCACGCAGCTGAAATTGAACCGAATCGACCTTGTCCACGCGCGGGTGCGTCGCTTGATGCATATCAAAGAAATGCTCGAACGGTGGCACATTGCCGATGATCCAATGCGAGGGGTTCTGGAATCCGCAATTCGCCTAGATGCCGCCGAGGGTGAGTTCACCGCCACGGTTGAGGCCTACCTAGAGCGTGAAGACTTTCCACTCAAACAGGGTACCTTATGAGCCACCCGGCCATCGCCGGAATTACTCGCCGAGGCGGTACAGATGGCCGGGTCGTCGACCCAGCCATCGCTGAGCCGATAGACCAACGCGGCTAGTCAGCTCCCTTTATATCATACGGCAGACTGGTTAGTCTGACTCGACGAGCCACCGGCTATGCGCCCGCCTTATCAATCCGCTCCGCTCGAAGAGGTCGCACCATGTTCAGGACTTACGATATTGAGACCAGTGCAGGCTGAACCACCTCCGCTGTTCGTCACTGAGGCTAATGGAAAGTGGTTGTTGGTGCAGGTCGCGGTAGATTTGGAATTCATGGAATTGTTCGGCGAGGTCGATTCGATCGTGCTTGTCTACTGTGATCACTCCCCGGTCGAACAACGTGTGTAGGTCACGTCGGAGCAGGATCCCTCCGTGTTCGTGGTGCTTCCCTATTTGTGCGTAGCTGTAGAGGTGGCATGCCTCCAGCACCGCTGGCGGGAGATCGCCGGTGAACGCGCATCGCTCCCCGTAGTTGGCTAGCAGGCTGTTCCGGAATGCTCTCTGCCCAATTCGAACTCGGACTGGTCTCGTGGCGTGACCGCCTTGTATCTGCTTGGACGTCACGTCTACCGGGGTTAGATAGTCACCTCCCATCGCGCCGGTAATCGCAGCCCGGAACGCATCCCATCGCAACGGCCGAAAGCTGTTCTGAGACTTAGACCGTGTCTCACGTCGTTTTGACTGGTTGTCGGTGGGTAGCGATGGACTGTGATCGGTTGTGGTGCATGATGTTCGGCCGTGTCGGACAAGTT